>JBEHXD010000300.1:0-6839 GCA_048498875.1 Verrucomicrobiota bacterium | reverse complement strand
CCACATCCACCGCTTGCCGACGACTTGAATCTCGAGCGCATCGCTCGGCGCACGCGAGCCCCGATAAAACAGCTCGGCTCCCCACGCGAAGATCACGAGGCTGATCACCAGCGGGATCACAGTCCAAGTGATTTCGAGCACGTAGAAGTGCCCGGCGGTTTCCTTGCGGTCGACGTTTTTATTGCCGCGACGATAGCGAATGCAGAAGTAAACGATCGTGCCGGCGATCGCGACCGTGAAAACTAGGCTTACGGCCAGCAAAAACAAATAGAGCAGGTCCACGGCTGCGGCGTGCGGCGAAGCGGACTCGGGAAATAGCCGGAACTTGTCTTCCATCTCGGTTTACGCCTCCGCTACGGGTACGGGGGCGACTGGAGGTGCGACGACGCCGGCCGCAGCGCGGCGTCGCTCGTGCCGAATCATGTGAATGATGAACGTGCCGAGCGCCAGCGCCGTGAGCGAACCTGTGATCTTCAACAACCGCGAGATCATCAGCCCGTAGCGGCCAGTGAGCGGGTCGTAGTGAAAACAAAGCAGCAGAATCTGGTCGACGGCCGAGCCGATCTTTTCTTCGGAGCTTTCGACGAGCCCGAGCCGCAGGTCGGGCGGCGGGTACTCGATGCCGTAGTAGTAGCGCGCGAGCTTGCCGTCGGGCGTGGCGATCATGATGCCGCTGGCGTGGGCATACTGCGTGCTCGTCGGATCGTAGCGGTAGCGGAAGCCGGCAACTGTGGTGAGTCGCTCAATGGCCGTCGCATCGCCCGTGAGAAAGTGCCAACCTTCCTCGGCTCCGGGCCGGCGGTAGGCCTTCACATAGTTGTTCTTTTTTTCGGCCGCGACCTCGGGTGTTTCCGTCGGATCGATCGAGATCGTGACGACTTGATAGTCGCGGCCGATGACTTGCGGAATCGCTTGGCTTGCGCGGAGGAAGCCGTTGAGCACCTGCGTGCAGAGTTGCGGACAGCGGTAGTAGGCGAAGATCACCACGACCGGTTGCTTGCCGAAGTACTTTTGCAGCGGGACGACGTTGCCGGCTTCGTCCAAACCGGCTACCGCATAAAGGGCGCAACATTCGATCGCACGCAGCAGAAGATCATGCTCGCCGTCGCCCACCGGTCTAAAACCGAAGAGCAAAATTCGCTGTCGTTTAAGGACGAAAGCTCACTGTATCTATATGATCTCGCGGCAAAGAAAGGAACGTTTATCCCGCTCGCCACTGACAAGTTTGCCCCCCGGACGTTTTTGTCGTGGAGCATTGATAACGTGCTAGACGTAGCGTGCGAGAACGGCTGGTTCGTGGTCAATCTGGACACCTTGGCCGTCCGCGCGGCCACCCCGGAAGAACGCGCGCGGAGGGAGAATCTCGTGCCGAAGACCCCACCTTTGGTCTTCGAGAAGGGGTTCGTCCGGCAGCCGGGATCACTCACCAAGAGAGCCTTTCCGGCTGGAGAATATTTCACACCCGGCGACATCTGGGAGAACGCCGTCGCCGTCTCTGACCGCGACCGCCCGATCCTCTACTACCTCAACGTCGAGCAGCCGTATTGGCCTTCCGGCGGGAGCGCACAATTGTCGGCTAGTGCGGCTGACATGGCCGGCGAAGTGGAGAACCTGAACAAGAATCTTGATCGCTCCGATTATGCGGGTGGTGAAAACTGGAAACGGCCGCCCCTCGAAGCCGAGATTTTCCGGCCGAAGATCAATCCGCTCAATGGCCGTCCAGCGGGGCCAGATACGAGCACGAAAGTGGCCACCGTTCGCTTAACGAAGCGGGACGACAAGGGCCTCGGTTTCATCATCGATGAATCGTTCCTGAATGCGAAGGAGGGAGACGTGATCGCGAACGTTAGAAACACCGACTCGTGGGCGCCTAACTGGAAATCCCCTGAAGGCTTCTATCTGGAAATCGTCCGGGTGGAGCGATAACAGCACTACAGCACACAAACGCCGCTATCGTATCCGCCGCTTTGTTTTCGCAGGTAGATCCCGAAGGCCCTCCATAAGAAGATCGGGCAGATTTTCCGCTCTTTCGAGAAGCTGTTTCTTCGCAACGTCGCCCGGTAGGGCGAACGGTATCTTCGCGTAAGATTCGGTGAGATATTGGATCGTCCGCTCAGGGCTGCCGGGAACCGGACCGATGTCTGGGCTGCGAACCGTCACCGGAGCCTTCATGGCAACAGAGCGCGCCGTGAAAAAGCGCTCCTGCTGCTCGGATAATACAGCCATTGCCCGGAACACTTGTTCTTCAATAGATCGGAATTGAACACTAGACACCTCCTTGCCGAGCACGGGCACAGTGGTCGGAACAAGGGCTTTTGAGCGCGTCTTTCCCGAAGAATACGATTTGCTTTCGCTCGATGAACTTGAGGAAAAATCACTCTCGGACTCGCTCGTCGAACGGGGACCAAAACCGGTGCCGTCACCATAATAACCATGCGTGCCGCCGAGGCCGGCGCCCGAAGCGCTACCGCTTTGCGTGCCCACGCTCTCGCTGGTTGACGTGCTTTCGCCCAATATCTCCCTCAATTCCTCCCGATACTCCATCACCTTTGTGGAATGAAGCTCATGCTTAACTTCGTCGGGATTCATGATCCCCCGGAAAAGCCATTTCGCTATCGGCATGAGATTTTCCTCGTCGGTCAGCCGGAACGCGACCTTGGACGAGGCATTTTCCATGACGGAATTGTAGACGCGCCTGCCGTGGTCACCCTCGTCCAAGAGCTGCTTTGGAAATTGATGCGCCATCGTAAGGTGAAGGCCGAATCCACGCGCTTGATCTAGATTTTTCGCGATGGTGGGCGTAACGAATCGCTGAAATTCATCAAGGTAGACGTAGAAAGGTTTCACCTCTCCGCTTTCGCGCTTCCCACGCTCTTGTGCCGCCGTCCACAGATCGGACAGCAGGAGCGTCGCGAAAAGCTGCGCGTTTTCCTCCGAAACCTTGGCGCCCTCGGTCGCGGCGCAAACAAGAATGATTTGGCCCTCTTCAAGTGCCGTTCCCAGATCGAGAGACACCCCCGGCTGGCCAAAAATCGATCGCAGGATTTGCGAATCGAGAAACGGCCGAAGGCGATTGACCGTGCTCCCGACCTGCGCCTCGAAATCTGCTGGGCTAAGGGTGGCCGCCATGCGCCAGTCGTTTTGCACCGCCTTGCTCGTCACGTCGTGGGTTATGGCGTAGCGGATCACTTTGTTCGTTTGATCGAGCAGGTAGTCGGCTTCGACGAGCGTGAGGTTTTTCTCGTAGAGCGGACGCAGGACGTTGCCGATCCAACGAGCAAAAAGAGGCGTGCTTTTCACGTCGGTCTGGCCCCAAACGTGGGCCATTGCGGCGGTGAGATTGCTCACCAGCACAGCAGGATCAGCGTTCCGCTGGCGGAGTAGGTTGTATGAAATGATCGCGTTATCCTTCCGGAGGTCGATTGGCACCACGGGGCAGTCGCCGAGCACGTCTTTATTCCACGCGAGCCAGCGAATGAGTGAGTCGTAAAGGGAGCCGTGGGGATCAATCACCAGCGCCCCACATTTGCTGTTCTGCCACTCAATGATGTCCTGGCAAATTAGACTTTCGAGAAACTTGCTCTTGCCGGTGCCAGTGCCACCACAGACGTAAAGGTGCTTGTCGCGGGCGGTGCGTGGCAGCGTCAGCGTAGTTTTGCTCCCCGCGAGGGTGCCGAGGATGAGGTCGTTGCCGGGGGCGAGGCGCATGGCGCAGCGAACGCTAACGATTGTCGCCCAGGATGCGCGCTAATTTTCGGAGAGGCCGATCAATCGATTTTCGCAGCTCACATTCCCAAATCCTCATGACCGTCCATCCATGCCGCCGAAGGTAGCTCGTGTTTCTTCGATCCCGCGCGCGGTTATAGGCATTTTTTCTCTCCAGAAGACCGCGTTCGTCTTCGGTTTCAGATTTCTGCCGCAGTCGTGACCGTGCCAAAAGCAACCATCCACGAACACAGCCACTTTCTTGTCGGGCCAAACGAAGTCAGGGCGCCCATGCATCGCTCGATTTCTGCGCCATCCGGTGAGCTTGTATTGGCGCAAAAGCCAGACGAGCCGTAGCTCAGTCGTTTTGTTTCCCCTGCTGCGTATTCGCGCCATCAAGGCGGATCGAGTGAGGCGACCAAACGTGGTTCGCGCCGCTGAACTACGCGACGATTTTTCGCGCGACATTCGATTGATTAGCCAGTCCGAGCTTCTTTCGCGCGCCTCGAACGCGCCGATTGCCCGTCGGCATAAGGGGGAATTTGAGCCATCCACCAAGGAGCGCGACGAGAACCCGGCCGTGTTTGTTGGTGAACATCGGCGGCACCGCTTCACCGATCATATCTCGGACGTTGGTGTGTCCCCATTCCTTCAAGGCTCGGCCCCACTTGAACGTTGCGGGAAACGTTTGAAGCCGCGCGCACTCAAGCGTGCTCAAAAGCCGATTCTCAAAGGGGTGAATCGTGTAGTTGCTGCCGATATGGCCGCTTGCGGTCGTAATCGTCGCAGCCGGCTGGTGTGAAGGCATCCTCGTGTAGGTCGAGGAGCGAAATCCCTTTATGAGGCGAAAGTCCCCGTTCTTCTTTTTAATCACTGGGCGATTTAGCGGGCCGTCGCAAATTGGACAAACCGCCGCGGTCGCGGTCACCGTGACCTTTCCACAGCGAGGACACGTGTCATTGTCCCACGCACCCTCGCCGGTGTGTTTCGGTATCGCCGCGACCATTGCATAACGCATTTCCTCCCAAATCGGGACGCTATGAAGTCCACCTCCGATCTTGGAGAGTGCGGTCTTATCATTTTTTGCATCAAGCGAAGGAAGGCCGAATTTTTCCAACGCGGCCTTAACGCTCACGGGCTTGCCGTTGAAATCTGACGCGTGTGAAGGACGGGGATAGGGAGACACGCCGCGCTCCTTGAGAAGCGCCAGCCCCGGCATGTCGCGTCTTACGAACGTGAGGAACGTTCGCCTACGCGTTTGGGGCACGCCGTAATCGCAAAGATCAACCACAATGGGAAACACCTCATACTCGCCCGCCAACTGCTCCGTCAGGTATCGCGCCGCGGAAATCGGCTTTGCAGTCATGGGGTGACGAATCTTGCGAGTAAGAAAGGCGGGGACGTTCTCCAGCACCACCAAGTCCGGCTGAAGCTCTTTCGCGACTTTGGAGACGACGGTAACGAGGAAGTTCCGCGTGTCGCGTGACCCCGCGTCAGCGTCCTCGCCCTTGCCCCTGCCGCTGCGGGCGCTGCTCATGCCCTGACATGGCGGGCAAGCCGCAAGGAGCGCGGGGCGCTCGTTTCCGGCCTTCCGTCGATATTCCGCGACCACGTTCGGCCAAGTCTTTGTCAAATCACCGGCGACGCCGGTCGCGCCCGGATGATTGAGGAGGCTGACTTCCAATCGCCTCGGGTCGAGTTCAGCCATCACGTCAAATTCAAAGCCGGCCTTGCGATAGCCGACGTCACCGGCTCCGCAATTCGAGAAAAGACTTACGGCTCTAAGCGTGCGGGGGCGACTCATGTGATATTTTGTGAGGCGCGTGCGACGATTTTGTCGTGCACGTCGATGAACTCCTCGTGCGCCTTCTTCGCCTCATTAAGAAAATCCTCCCAAGGCATCAACCGGAGTTTCTTGTCGTCCCGCGCCTTCTTAAAGGACCGCTTGTTGTTCGGATTTTTCATTCCGTCATCCGCGTCAACGATGAGCGTGACTTGATACCCGTCCGGAAATTCCCGGCGCACGGTCTCGTGCTTCTCGAAGAATTCATCAAACGCCTCGAAGTAGTTGCCGAGGCGATTCATGTCGGCGTCATCAAAGGCGTGACGAGGAGCCTTAATTTCGACGATGTGAAGTTTTGCGCCGACGCTCACGAGCGTAAAATCTGGACGCTTCTTCTCGTATTCAATCGCGAGCGTCACCTTTTGTCCCAACCGCTGTTCGAGAAACGCCTCCAACGAAGACTTCACGCGTTTCAGGCTTTGATTCGTCGCGATCACCGTCCACTTCGGCTCGATGAGCCACGGCGCCTCGGTGATCAACTTTTGCAGCTCCGACTCCTCGGTCGTCTTTCGAACGATATTCTCGAGTTCCTGAATAACGTTCACGCGATGAGCCGCGATCTGCGCGTATGAGGCGAGTTCGGCGATCTTCTCCTTCCCGAACAATTCGAGCATGCCCTCTACCGTGGCGTGTTTCCCTCCCGCAGTCTCCGCGCGAAACTCTTGGAACGCCTCGACGAGCGCCTTGTGCGGCGCGACCGCGAGAATCACCTCAGTGAGGCCCTGAACGTAGTCTTCGTCCTCAAGTTCATCCTCCGCCGCAAACGCACCGATCTGCATGGCGAGTTCAATGGCAACCGTCGCGACGCGCGAGTCCGCGTATGCCTTCTTAGCCTTGGCTTCGATCCCGGAAACCTTGAGAAAAATGTCACGGACGCGCGTGCGCCGGGGCTCCTTTGAAATACGTCCGATTTCCTTGATCAACGCGGCGCCCCAGGCCTTGAGCACGCGACCGTAGTCAGAATCCCACAGGATGCCTTGACGGTCGGATCGGATTAGATCATCGCCCTCGTCCAAGTCCAACCACTCGGCAACGATTTCGCCAACGAGGTAAGAGCGAATCGTAAACTCGCCGGTAAAGCCGGCGGGCTGCTCGAAATCGCGCGTCATCGCCACAATCTTGCCTCGCGCGTAGATGCGAACTCCAGCAGTCTCCTCGTCCTTGTAGGGCTCCTTTGCCATCGCGAGCCATCCCGAAACAGGGAGAGGAGTGCCGTCCTCCGCTTGCAGCGGCCGTTTCGACAGGTCGATCTTCGTGCCTTTCAAAATGGCGATGTCCGTGGGGCTTACGG
>JBEHXD010000299.1:0-6874 GCA_048498875.1 Verrucomicrobiota bacterium | reverse complement strand
TGGATTCGATGCCAATGTCTGGGCCGGCATGCCCGTACGGACCACGAGTCCGGGGTCCTATGAGGTAATCACCAGCTATGCCATGGACGATTTTGCAAAATCGAAGATCGCCGCCACCAACAAGGAGCTCGTCGAAGAACGGGCTTTCGTTGCCGAAATGATCAAGTGATTCTTTATCGCACCCTTCTTCCCAAAGCGATCCTTTACCGGATCGCTTTTTTTGCGTCCGCGCGCAACGGCGCGGGTTAAAGTAATCCGACCAGGACTTCGTCCTTCGTCAGAGCAAAAGCGGCGCGCAGGGTGGCAAACGCTTGGATCAACTTACGCGGTGATCCATTCCGGGGAAATCGCATTTCCAAGGTCGCTCCATCACAAATCACTTCGGCCGCGACGTTCTCGACCGTCAGGGTGCATTGCTGACAACTGGACGGATAGTCCACCTTGAGCGGGACCTCGTCGTCGAGCGCCTCCACGGCGTCAATCACGGACTCGACCCGCACTCCTTTGGTGAGACCGAAAACGATTCCGGAAAAAGTCCCCGCGAACAACTGGTCAAACTCCGGCTGATCCACCAATCCCGCTCCACGCAAACCGTGGAGTGTGCGGGTGATCGTGTATCGCTCGGGTTGCGCTTTCTCAAGGGCGTACGCCAATTCAAAAACGAAATCCCTCGTCGTCAGCTGGGCGGTGGGACTCGTTACTTCCAGTGAGATATCCGCCCGCTTGTAGTGAAGGAGTGTCTTTGCCCGTTGAAACAAATCCTCCGCTTCCGCCGCTATCTCAGTAACGCATAATTTCCCAAGAAATGCCGTGGTCGTGGCATTCACCGCATCCGGCAACGTGTGGTGTTGTTTTTTAAAGCCGGACAACGCCCTGACCTGGCCCTGGCCATGACCGGTCAAACTGATCTGGGAAACAAACTGATGGGATACGTTCGCCGATTTCGGCATGCAACGAAGTGAGGCACGGTCATCCGCGTGACGCAAGTGACAGAGGTGTCTTTTTTCACTCTGCTCCCTTCCGCGTATGCTTACGTCGCGAGTCTCGCCGGTTTTGACGTTTCGCTTAGCTTCCGAAAAAGAGCGACTAGTCCCACGATCACAAGAACCGGAACCCAAAGAGGAGACAGCACGGCAGCCAAAGCCAAAATCAGCACGGAAAAAATCGCCAGAAGCGACAACCCCAAAGCTCCGAGCAGGACAGCTACGAGCAGTCCGCTCATGGCGAGCACAAAGATAAGGGGGCTGAGCTTAATCGCCACCAGCAGGATCAAGACGATTAGAATGACTTTGAACACAGGTTTCATGGCAAAAGAACCCGCCAGCAGAAGAAAAGTTGCAGCCTTGGAGCACCCTTTGTTCAACCGTCCATGCCTTCTCCCATCCCAGTGGTCTGTGCAGTGATCGAGCATGAAGGACGCGTGCTTCTCGCCCAGCGGCCCGCGCACAAACATCTGCCTTTCAAATGGGAGTTTCCCGGAGGCAAAGTCGAAGCGGCGGAAAATCCCGCCACTGCCATTGTGCGTGAAATTCGTGAAGAACTGGGGTGTGAGATCGTCGTTATCCGGTCCCTGCCGGGGTTTCTTCACGACTATCACACCGTCGTCATTGAGATGCTGCCATTCGTATGCGTACTCGCTTCCGGACCACAGACGCCGCAGCCACTAGAACATCTCAAACTCGCTTGGGCGAAGCTCGACGAATTAGCTGACTACGATCTCGCCGCGGCGGATTTGCCCGTGATAGCCCACTACCGACAGCATCGCTAAACGGAGCGATGCCTGGCTTCAAGCAAAGCGGAGGAAATTATTCCTCGAGTGTGACCGTGATATCGGTTTCACCGCCGACCGACTGACTGTCTTCGGGATATACGCGCATGCGTTGGCTTCCGGAATCCACTTCAAACTTTTCCGAGCTCGGTCCGGTATGAACCGTAAAATAGCGATCAATCGTCAGCAGATAGCGCACCCGGATATCCAGGGAATCGGCCTGACTCAGCAACTCTTCCCGGTGGAGCGGCAGCAGCACGGCAGATTTGATCCGGCCAACAATCCGCCCATCGTGATAAAAGTTTCCTTCCAGCACCAACGGATTCGTGTGAACGAGCGTATTCATAGGCATTAGGTTTCTTCCTTGTTTGATCGGCCCGCGACCAGCCGGTTCCGTCACTTTTCCCGGAGTCTCATCGTCAGCGAGATAGACCCAAGCCCCGCACATTTTGCGTAACCGTTCTTATCCGCCATCACGCCCGCGCGTTACATCAGCGGCATGATGCCAATGACAAATCCCACCACCGCCCCATAGGCAACGTGACCCGCGAAATGAGTCAGTCCCACCAGCAGATCGGCTTCCTTGAATTCCGCGAGCGGATGCTGGTCGGACACGACCCAAACCAGCATCAAACTTACCAGCAATCCATGGCCCACGCCCACGGCAAGCCCGAGCATGAGAGATTGCGGTAGCGTGGTGTAACCCAGCGTCACCATCAGCAGGGTGTAAACCAATCCGAAACCGATCGCCACGGTGGCATGCAGGATAAATCCCACGCGGTAAGCGTTGTCCCGGGATTTTGTGATCAGGCTTCCCAACGCGAGGATCATGTCGCCTTTGGCCAGGCCTGCGCGGGAAATCAACCACATGACCACTTCCATTGCGACACCGCCAAGCACTCCCGCAAACAGCGATGTGCCGAGATACTTCACGAGGAACATTGTCGTCATGACAAACTCCGGGGTTGGGGGTTTTGCCACCTGCTCCGCCCCGCGGATAGCAAGCGGCTTACCAGAGAACATTAACGCAAACCCGTAGAAATTCCATCCGGATTTTTGCTCCCGTCATGCCGGATAAATCTGGCATTAAATACGCTGCTGATGGAAATTTTTGGCAAACCATGAATCCGCTCGCCTTGCTCACACCGCTGTTTCTGCTCTTCGAGCTTTGGCAGTTGTTTCTGAGTGAGCGCTACATGGGCATAAGGCAGATTCGAACCAACACTGATCCGCGCGAATTGCCCATGGCAGGTTGGATTTCGACGCTCTGGCTGGGCGGCTTGGGCCTCTATTTCCTCTGGATGATACTGCTGCTATTTCACCCGATTGGTCGCGCCCAAGGGCTGGTGCTGCTCGCGACGACGGCGGTGGGTTACTCCTTGCGCGGGTCGTGCGGTTTAAAATGGGTGCTCGTAATCCTGACTTTCGAAGGCTCGATTCGGGTGGGCATGTTGTTGTCGCTGATGCTTACCACCTGGCGCCACATGGCCGGTTAAAGGTCTGGTTGCGGCGCGCCCGAACCTGATTGAGCGAAAAATTCCTGCGCCGCGGCCAGAATCTTGCCGTATTTGCTGTAGTCGCCCGCCCACGAATTCGGCACGCAAATGCGTTTGATGACTCCTTTTCCCATCCGGTCCGGTGCGTCGTGATCCGGCGTCAGCTCGAGGGTGAATTTCGGGTCATGCGTATGGACGACGTAGTGTCGGTCCGCCCCGCGATATCCCCGATCAACTCTCACAAAATTTGGAAAGTTCATGTCGTTGGAGGAAACTTGCTTTGATAAAAGGGCCGGCTCAACCCAATTCGCCGCCACCATCACCGCTGCTTTAGCCTTGAGAAAATCACGGTACGCCGTGAAAAGAATCCTGCGCGCGAATCGCCTATGAATCTCGAACCCGCCCCCCGTCTGCCGAAATGGATTTTTTTCGCGATAGATGCCGGCCTGCTGACCACGGCATTCATCATCGTTTTTTTTAACGATAAAAACCCGTATGCCCAGCTTCCGTTGGTGTGCTCGGTTGCCTGCGTAATGCTGGCCGCAATTGTCGGCCTCATACCGTTTCTCGTCGACTACGCCGCCGACTCCGCCGAATACGTACAGAAGGAGCGTGCACGGGCCGATGAACAGGTGCAGCGCCTTCATACTGCGGGCGAAAGCCTCGCCCGGGCCGCGGCGCAGATCAAAGCCGTCGAGGAAGCCGTGCATAAAACCGCGCACGCCGCGGAAAATCTTCCCTACCGCATGCAGGAAAAACTGGCGGAGTTTAACACGGCGCTCGCGCAGAAGGAGGAGAGCGATCAGGAATCGCTCGAACAGGAGCTGGCCGACCTGCGCGCCGCCAACAGCGAACAATTGCGGGCCGTAGCCGACAAAATGCAAAAATCCGTGGCTGACTGGTCGAACCTCGAATCGGCCGCCCGAAAACAATTCGCCGCGGCCGAAGCATCACTGGCAAAAATTCAAACCGCCGCAGGTGATGCCGCGGCGAAATTCGAGTCCCGGCTCGCTGCGGCGCTGTCGACCCTCGACAGCCGGCTGGCCCGGCTCGAAACCAACCCGGCCGCCTCTGTGGCCGCACCCCTTCCGTCCTCTCCCCTGACCGCGCAGATCGATCAAGAATCTGCGACGGTGGCAGCCAAGGCAAACGACCCAAAACCAAACGGGGAAAGCGCCCTTTTCGTTGAATCCGTGGCGGTCATCGACGCCAGAACCACACCGGAAAATCCGGTGGCTCTCGTTGACGACACCCGGGTGAAAAAAATCCGCGTCCCGCGGAAACCAAAACCCGGGGAGATGCTGGCTGCAATGTCGTCGGAACCCGTTGAGGAAATCTCACAAACCGCGACGGTTTCCCTCAGTCATGATTCCGCCGGAGGCGAGTCGACCCGCCCGGTGCGGTCGGAGAGTTTTCATTCAGAGCCGACGGAGTCCGCCGCCTCATCCGATGGCGCCACCCGCCTGCTGGCCACGGCTTACATCGGCATCGGCAACAAGCTTTTCATTCGCGGAGAAGGTCCGGGACTCAGCAAGGACAAAGGTGTTCCCATGCAGTTCGTCTCGATCGGCAAATGGGGTTGGGCGACCAACGACGCCACCGGCCCGGTGCGATGCGAACTCTACAAGAACGATGAAACCGCGGCTTTGACCGGCGAGGTTCTCCTCGACCCGGGCAAACATGTCGAGGTCACCGCGCTGTTTTAAGCCCGTCGCCCTGGCATGGGCCTGGTTGTCAGGCTGACTGCGTTGCCTGGTCTGCGGAAATCAATAATGCGGCGGACGTTCGTCTCCGGCATCGCGGATTTCGGCGCTGCTGCCGGACGATTGGGTCTTAAGCAAAGCGAGTTCCTTCCGCAGCGTGGCCATCGCTTCACTGAGTTCGAGCATCGCCTTGTCCTGTTCGACGACATGCCGTTGCAAGTGCGCATAACGCTCCTCGAGACGCGTCAATCGTTCCGTATCGCTCATGCCCGCATTGCAAAGGAACAAGCCGCCGGACGCCAAGTTAATCTTTAACTCCGCCGCAACCTTTGCGACGGTCACATCTGGAAAATGAAATTGAACCTGCCGCTCCGCGTCGCCGTCTGTATCGCGGTCACTTTTTGCGTGACCGCGTGCACCGCGGCACCCGCCAAACCCTCGCGTCAGAATGGTCCGTTGATCCTCATTTCCATCGACGGTTTTCGGTGGGACTATCTGGAAAAATTTCCTGCGCCCACCTTGCGGGCGCTCGCCGCTTCCGGGGTTCACATGCCGCGCCTGATCCCCTGTTTTCCTTCGAAAACCTTTCCCAACCATTACACCCTTGTCACGGGACTGCGTCCTGAACACCACGGCATCGTCTCCAACTACTTTTTTGATCCCGATCTGAACGAATCCTTCAACAAAGGCCGGCTGGCGGACAATGCCGATCCCCGGTGGTGGTCGGAAGGCGAGCCGGTTTGGATCACCGCCGAAAAACAGAACCTTCGCTCCGCGTGCTTTTATTGGCCGGGGTCGCAGGCGCCGGTGCAGGGACGCGAGGCGAGCTACCATAAGCCCTATCAGGGCAACATCATTTCAAACGACAACGTCGACGATCTCCTCAAGCAGCTGGATGCGCCCCCCGAATCGCGCCCGAAGTTTCTCGCCCTCTACTTCGACGTAGTGGATCGGAAAGGCCACAAATTTGGCCCGGATAATCCTGAAACGGGCGAAGCCGTCCGCGAGGCCGACACCGCCATCGCCCGGCTGTTGGCCGGCCTCGAAACCCGCGGGCTGCGTGACTCCGCCAATCTCGTTATTGTTTCCGATCACGGCATGGCGCCGATTGCGACTGATCGCGTCATCTTCCTTGAAGACATCGTGCCGCTGTCGACCGTGCAGGTCGAATCCTACGGCCCGAATGGTGGCGTCCGGCCCAAACCGGGTGTATCCGCCGCGGATCTCGTGGAGCAAATCCGGTCGAAGCATATTCCGCACCTGCAGGTTTATCTTCGCGAGGAGGTCCCGGAGCATTTTCACTACCGGGCGAATCCCCGCATTCCTCCCGTCGTGTTGATGGCCGATGAAGGTTGGAACATCGAACCAAAGCTGGGCTGGCCAAAAATCGCGGCGAATTACGATCACGGTTCACACGGCTGGGATCCCGAGCTGCCCAGCATGGGCGCACTCTTCATCGCCAACGGCCCCGCCTTCAAAAAGCAAACCGTCATCGCCAACACGGAAAATGTGCACGTCTACAATCTGCTCTGCGCGGTGCTGGGGATTGCACCGTCACCCAACGACGGCGACCAGCGTCTCGTGAAGGCCGCCCTTATTCGTTAGGAATTGGCGGCATCGTAATGCCCAGCTTGGCCAGCTGCGGCTTCAAAACCTTCTCGATGCAATCGGGACAAACGCCGTGGCTGAAATTCGTTCCCGTGCGGGTATTGATGTACTCCTCGATCTGCTGCCAGTAGTTGCGGTCATCGCGAACTTTTTTGCAGTAACCGCAAATGGGCAGGAAGGACTCCAGCTGACGCACCTCCGTGGTGAAACCCAGGATTCGCTCCGCCACGCGCAAGCGCATCCAAAGCTGGTTGGCATCAATCGGCTTGGCCAGAAAATCGTCGACCCCCGCGTCGGTG
>JBEHXD010000298.1:0-6877 GCA_048498875.1 Verrucomicrobiota bacterium | reverse complement strand
TGAGCGCAGCCGTTGCGACTTGGTAGAGCAACGGCTGAAGGTTGGCATTGGCATCCAGTCCGGTGAGTTTGCTGGCGCGTCCGGCATGGTTGTTGGCGGGAAGGGCGAGCGCTTCTTTTTCGGAGATCGTGCCGAGCACCGTGCCGTTCAGCGAGATTTTGTGGGCCACCTGGCTGATCATGTAGGGCACGATATTGGTATTCCTGAACTGCCACGAAACCTCCACGGAACCGTCGGCCTCCTTTTCGATACCGGTAAGTTCGATCTCCAGTCCGGTCGCCAGCATTTTGCTGGTATTGCCACAACCACTGAGAGCAAACACGCCGGCGAGAAACAAAAAGGTGAGGAGGGGTGGAAGAGATTTCATCGAGGCGAAGTGTGCAATCCAGTCCGCTTCCGGCAAGGCTAGTCAGCGCCGCCCTTGGATTTCTTTTTCGCCTGCGATCCCCCGAGTTCGAACTGGACGATGGTTCCGACAACAGTCAGCCCGAGAATGAGCGGAAACATCCAGCTGTTGGCGTCGATCAGGACGGGAATTTGCTGAGGGTTCTGATAATAATACAGCCAGTCCAGCTTGCTTACAAAATACCCGATCGCGACCGTGGCCCGGAACGCGCCAAGCAGGGCGGTGGAAAGAATGATCAACACCCGTTGCAAACTCACGGCCAGAAATCCGCCAATGATGCCCAACACCACGCCACTCACCAAAGCAGCCGTTTGGTTGTAGTGCGACAGGAGCAGAAGCCCGAGGGTTGAACCGAATCCGAACCCGGCAATGAAGACGGCGCCCACATAGAGCAAAAAGGCCAGTCCGGCGCCCAGAAGGCCGCCTGCGATCATTCCGGCGATCTGACCGCCAAATCCAAGTCCCAAGGCCACAGCCCCCATTTGGCCGAGAATCACGCCAAAAACGGCTCCAATGACCCCTAGGGTGATTCTGAATATACGATAGCCGTAGAAGCAGTCCAACAGACCCCAGGCGATTGCTCCGAGCGAGATCCAAACATACAGGTCGGGGTTCACGTTCATGGTAGCGAGCAATAAGCCGCATACCCGCCTTCTGGCAAATTACTTTGCGCCGCCGAAGCTTAGAACAGTGTGATGGCCTTGGCGCTTTCCAAGGCGACCCAGATCCCGAAAAATACGATAGCTACAATTACCAATCGTTTTACGAACTGTCTGCGCCGCATGCTGCGGTCGTAGCTGTCCACATGGCGGTGACGGAAGCCGCCAGTCTCCAGAAAACTGGCAAATTGGACGTTTTTAAGGCCGGTCGTTTTGAGGCGACGATCACTCCGCGTGCCGATCTGTATCGGCAGGTGGTTGAGAAATCGTCGCATCGCGTAGGACATAAGTGTGTGATCGCAAAAAAGCGCTTCCTTTCAAGTGGATTCCCGGTATCTCGACACCTTTCACGGACACTTTACTGCAATGCATCAATTCCACTACTCGGGTCAGAAACTCCACTGCGAATCCGTCGATCTTGCGGCGATCGCCCAGCTGCACGGGACACCCACCTACGTCTACAGTGCAAAGACGATTGAGGACAACTTTCGGCGCCTCAGCGGGAGCCTGACCGGCCTGGATGTGCAGATCTGCTTCGCCATGAAGGCGAACTCCAACCTCGCGATTTTGCGCCTGTTTTCCAACCTTGGCGGTGCCTTTGACCTGGTCAGCGGCGGCGAGCTAACGCGGGTGCTGGCGGCAGGCGGAAGTGCTTCCAGGAGCGTCTTTGCCGGGGTGGGCAAGTCGGCTGCCGAGATCAAACTGGCGCTCGAATCCGGGGTTTATGGCTTCCATGTGGAAAGCGAACCCGAACTCGCCCGCATCAATCACGTTGCCGGCCAGTTGGGTCGGAAGGCACCCATCGCGATCCGGATCAATCCGGACGTGGATGCCAAAACTCACGCCAAAATCACCACCGGCAAGAGCGACAACAAATTCGGCATTCCGCTAAAACATGCCCTGGCCGCTTACGAGGCCGCCGCGAAATACCCGAATATCGAAATCAAGGGTGTGCAGATGCACATTGGTTCGCAGCTCACCTCCGTGGCACCGTTTGTGGAAGCGGTGAAGAAGGTCGTTCCCTTCGTGGAGCAGTTGAAAAAGCAGTTTGGGATCACCTATTTCAGCATCGGTGGCGGTATCGGCATCGTTTATCAGGATGCGCTGGCCAGTGGTGATGCCGCCTGGTGGAGCGCCAAACCGGAAGGTGAGCGGCCCCTCACGCCGGAGGCTTACGGCGCCGCCCTCTCGCCTCTGCTGGCTCCGTTGGGCCTGAAGATCCTGCTTGAGCCCGGACGTTTTCTTGTCGGCAACGCGGGCGTGTTGCTTTCCCGGGTTGAGTATCTCAAGCGCGGCGCCAGCAAAAACTTCCTGGTGGTCGACGCGGCGATGAACGATCTGGTTCGTCCCGCGATGTACGATGCCTACCACGAAATCGTCCCGCTGCAGCGCGATTCGTCGCGCGCCGCGCTGCAGGCGGACATTGTCGGTCCCATTTGCGAATCCGGCGACTGCTTTGCGAAGGATCGCACCTTTCAGACGCTCGGCGAGGGTGAACTGATCGCGTTCATGAGCGCCGGAGCCTACGGCTATACGATGGCGAGCCGCTACAATACGCGGCCCGCGCCCGCGGAGGTGCTGGTTTCCGGCAGCCGGTTCGAGCTGGTCAACGCCCGCGAGAATTTCGATGCTATGCTGGCCGGTGAAAAAATTCCCGGCTTCCTGAAATCCTGAAGATCCTTCATGTCCGCGCAGCGCCCACTTAATTTTGTGATCATTGGTGCGGGCGCATGGGGTACGGCCATGGCACTGCATCTGGCCCGGCGCAACCAGCACACCACGCTGGTGACGCGCCGGCCCGAGCACGCCGCGTTGCTGAAGACCACCCGGGAAAATCCGGATTACCTTCCCGGGCTGCGCATTCCGGACACGGTTGTGGTGACCCATGATTTGCGGGCGGCGCTGCTTGAGGCGGACGTCGCACTCATCGCCTGCCCGTCGCAAACCCTGCGCACGTGGTGCGAGCAGATGCGCGGCGCGTTGCATGAAACGGCGCGTTTTCAACTTTTCCTGAGCCTGGCCAAAGGACTGGAGATTGGCACGCACCTGCGGCCGAGCGAGATCATGAAGCAGATGCTGCCGAGCCTGAATTGTGGCACGCTGACCGGTCCGACGAATGCCGCGGAGGTTGCGCGCGGCCTGCCGGCGGCGATGGTGATGGGAGCAGTCAAGGTCGACGATTTCGTCGGCCGGGTCCAGGCCGCGATGAGCGGTGCGACGCTGCGCATTTATCTCACGGACGATCTCGCGGGAGCGGAATACGGCGCGAGCTTGAAGAATATCTACGCGATCGCGGCCGGGTTTTGCGATGGCTTGAAATTGGGGGATAATTCCAAGGCATCGCTGCTCACGCGTTCACTGGCGGAAATGGTGCGGGTGGGGGAAGCGCTCGGAGCCAAAAAGGACACCTTCTATGGATTGAGCGGCTTCGGAGATCTGGTGGCAACGTGCCACGGGGCTTGGAGTCGCAACCGTGAGTTTGGCGCAAAAATCGCGACCGGCCAGTCGGTCGAGGATTTACTTGCGGGACGGAAATCGGTGGTCGAGGGTCATCGCACGACGGAAGCGCTCCATGGCTTGTGCAAGGAGCGCGGCATCATCGCCCCGATTTTGTCCGAAGTGTACGCGATTCTCTACCAGCACAAAACACCGGCGGATGCCTTGCACGCCCTGATGACACGCGAGCTCAAGCGGGAAACCGCAATTTCGACCGATAGTCGCCCCGCGCACGCCTAGCGCGATGGGCGAAAACGTACGTTTGCCTCATGGACTTTCTCGAAGACGAACAGCTTTTCCTGCGCGATCTCGTCAAGGTTTCGCGGCAAAAAATTCACGTCGTCAAATGGGTGGATCGCGACGGTACCGACCGGCAGACGGTGCTTAACCAGGCCGACGTGGTGAAGCTCAACACAATCGCGACCCGGTTGAAGATTTCCAAAAGCGAGGTGCTCCGACAGGCGGCACACATCCCCGTGGCGAAATAGAGCGTTCTTAGGGTAGGGCGGATTATCCTTAATCCGCCGCGCGTTCTACGCGTTATCACTGTCGCGGGCAGATTGAGTCTCAAAATCCTGATCGGCGGATTAGGGGAAATCCGTTCTGCCGCTGTAATGGAGTTGAAGGAAAGACGTTGTCCGCGAGTCCGTCAGGTGTCATCGGTTTCAACATGAGTGAGACACGACGCTTGGCGGTGGTGACGGGAGCGAGCCAGGGAATTGGCCGTGAAATCGCCACACGATTGGCAGCGGAAAATTGGGATGTGGCCTTCTCGTTCGTGGGTGACGAAGCGAAGGCAAGGGAAGTGGATGCACTGATTACCGCGAGCGGCGGCAAGGCGCTGGGGCTGGTCTGCGACGTGGGAGTGAAAGCGGATGTGGTGAAGTTTTACGATGCCGTGCTCGCGACGTTCGGGCGTGCGCCGGATTTGCTGGTGAACAACGCGGGCGTTCAGACCTGGGCACCGTTGCTCGAACTGGCTGAGGACGACTGGGACCGGGTGATTCGTACGAATTTGAAAGGATGTTTTTTGAACACCCAGCGCGCGGCCCAGCTCATGGTCCAGCACAACAAGCGCGGCTCGATCATCAACATCGGATCCGGTTGCAACAAGGTCGCGTTCCCGCGACTGGTGGACTACACGGCGTCGAAGGGTGGAATTGAGCAGTTAACGAAAGTGTCCGCGGTCGAGCTCGGGCCCCACGGTATCCGGGTGAATTGCGTCGCACCGGGCGCCATTGAATTGGAGCGGACGAAGGCGGAATCTCCGGACTACGCCGAAACGTGGGCCAAGGTCACGCCGTTGCAGCGGGTGGGCCAGCCCGGGGATGTGGCGCGGGTCGTGCTTTTTCTCGCCAAGGAGGACGCGGATTTTGTCACGGGGCAGACGATCTATGTGGACGGCGGCCTCTTCTCGATGCCGGCCTGGCCCTATGGAATTTGACCGGGTGCGACCGGCCGTTTTCGTGCTGGCGTCGGGTTTGCCGTGATGGACACTGGCCCGGTGAAGACGGCCCAACTTGAACAAGCCCGCCGCCTGCTTTGCCGGTTGCAGGACGCCATTCAGCAATCCGTGCGCGCCGCCCAGACCCGCGGCGCCAAAGTGAATTCGCGGGTGGCGGCGGTCACGTCAGCGGACACGATTTACGCCATCGACAAGGTGAGCGAGGCAACCGTGCTGGCTTGGTTTGAGAAGAATTGGCCGCGTCGCTGGCCGGTGGAGTTGGTGATGGAAGGATTGGAGGATCATTCCGGCGCAGTCACTTTTCCCGTCAACACTCCGGTGACCGGGACGGTGTTCAAATGCATTCTCGATCCCATCGATGGGACGCGCGGCATCATGTACGACAAGCGCCCGGCGTGGAGCCTGGCCGCCCTGGCGCCGCAGCGTGGCCGTCGAACCAAACTCAGCGACATTGTGGTGGCAGCGATGACCGAATTGCCGGTGACCAAACAAACCCAATTGGATCAATTCAGCGCGGTGCGGGGCCAGGGGATCAAGGCGGAGAGAATCGATTTGCCCAGTGGCCGGCGCACCCGTTTCAAACCGCACGCTTCCCGCGCCAAAAACCTTCAGCACGGGTTCGCCTCATTCGTGAAATTTTTTCCCGCCGCGAAAGGCTGGCTCGCCGAACGGGAGGAGAAATTGTGGCAAACACTCAACACGGGTGGCGCGGTTTTTGACGACCAATACCTGAGCTCGGGCGGACAGCTCCACGAGCTGCTCACCGGGCATGACCGGTTTGTCGCCGACTTGCGCCCGCTGGCGTTTGCTCGTTTGCGGATAAGTTCGGGTTTGGCGTGTCACCCTTACGACATTTGCACGGCGTTGCTCGCAGAGGAAAATGGCTGCGTGATCCGGACTCCCGAGGGTAAACCCTTGGATGCGCCCCTCGATACGACCACTCCGGTGGCGTGGGTCGGTTACGCCAACGCGACTCTCGCCCGTTTGATCCAGCCGCAATTGCGCAGGCTGTTGCGTTAGTCTTTCGACTGTTCGATGACGGCGACCTTGCCCTCTTTGAAAACAATCCGGATGCGCTCCTCGGTTTCCTCCGTGTAGACCTCTTCAAAGACCGGACGGTAATAGACGCGATAGGTTTTGAGATAGGGATCAAAATAAACCCGCCGGTTGTATCCGGCAAGGTGAGTGCCCTCGCTGCGCTGATAATAAGTGTTGTAGATCCACGTGACGCTTTTTCCCGTGGGACTGACGGATTCCCGTTTTTGGTCGGGCTTGCCGAGTGCGAGATAAACCAGGTCTTCGGTAAAACCGAGATCGATGATCCCTTGCTTGATTTTGTCCTGGGTGGCGGAGTCGGCCTGCGCAAATGCGCCGGGCTTTTCCTTGATGCGACTATCCACAGTTTCGCAACCGGTGAGAAATGCCAGTGCGGCCAGGAGTGAAAAAGTAACGTGGCGGATTTTCATAAACCGAAAGAAGGTCGGAGGTGAAACTAGACACGGTTTCCGCCGAATACCAGCCCGGGCCGGTGGAATCCGATCAAGGATTTCTGGCATCGCTGGCAGGGGGAACCGGCAGGGGCGGCGCAGCGGCCGGCGGAAGTGAGGTTGCGGTCGGATTTTTCCTATTCTTCGCGACTGTAATGATCGCCACGCCGGCAACAATGATCGCAGCGGCAAAAAACATCCGGATCCCGATCGCTTCGTGTCCGAGCCACCAGGCGAGAAACAGGGCGACGACCGGGTTCACGTAAGCATACGTGGAAACGCGCGCGGGCGTGCTGTGTTTCATCAGCCAGACAAACGTGGTGAAACCGATGAGCGAGCCGGCCGCGACGAGGCTGGGCGGCGG
>JBEHXD010000297.1:0-6885 GCA_048498875.1 Verrucomicrobiota bacterium | reverse complement strand
TTCAAAAAACTTCCGGCAAATACTGCTTGCGACTTATTTTCGTAGGTTGCGAGCAAGCTCGCAACCTACGAAAATAAGCGCCGGGCGGTTGTAGCAGCGGTGGTAACACCGCTGGCCAGCCGTCTGACGAAGGCTGCTACAATAAAAAAGCGCCTCGGGATGAGGCGCTGGAAAGGCAGAAATGTTTGAAGGTGCTTACGATTTCGGAGCCTCGGCCGGAGCGGCCGGGGCTGCGGCGGTGGCGGGATCTCCAATCGGGCGGCCGTTTTCGTCGACTTCGATTTCGACCGGAACTTTGATTGTGCGGCCGTCCGAAGTGGTTTCCGTCCGCCAGGTGCGGATGACACGCCGTTCGTTGGTAAACGTCTTTTTCGTGGCGGCGGCGGCGCCTTCAGCGACACCGACCACGCCGCCGACGACATTGCTGCCGACGGCGCCGACTGCGGTACCGACGGCGTTGCCCACGGCCGGACCGGGAGCATTGGGATTGGTGATGCGGGCATCACGCCCGGCGGTGGTGCAGCCGGTGAACAAAACGACCGGTGCGACGAGGGCCAAAAGGGAGGAAACAAGGCGGTTTTTCATCGGTGGAATGACTGCAGGAAACCTAATTTGGTGCCCTGCTTTCGCAACTCCAGAAATGCGCGCTTAGTCCTTAGTCTAGGGCGACTTTTTGCAGTGCAGTATCGGAATTCCGGCGGAAGAACAGCGCAGTGTGGCCGACCGCACCCACACATTCGCTTTGCGTGGCGCTGGCCAGGGCATCGTGCAGCGCCGCGCGCTCCTTGCGATCCTGGCCGCCGGTGAACCGCACTTTGACCAGTTCGCGGCGGGTGAGCTCGTGATTAAGCTGCGAGACGACACTTGCTGCTGCGCCGTCGCGGCCGACCAGAAGATTGTCCGGCGAAGTTTGTCCGAGGCCGCGCAGCCTGGTCCGTTGCGCGCCGGTGAGAGCAGGGGAAGTCATGATGAGGAAAAGGTATCCAAGGGCAGCTCGCGCCATTGTCCAGCGGCGATCCCGGTCAAATCCAGCGAACCAAACCGTGTGCGATGGAGCGTGAGCACTTCATTCCCCTGGCTGGCGAACATGCGCCGCACCTGATGATAGCGCCCTTCGGTCAGGGTGAGCTCGGCTTCCCGCGCAGAAATGATGGTCAATTCCGCCGGGGCGCACGGCGTCTTCTCGTCAGTCAAAATCAAGGTTCCGCTCGCGAAGAGCGGGATGAGCGCTGGCGATAAGTCCCGGCTGACGGTCGCTCGGTACACTTTGGGGACCTTGTGTTTTGGCGAAGTGAGGCGATGAACCAACTCGCTCTGGTCGGTAAGCAAAATCAGGCCGCTCGTGTCCTTGTCGAGCCGTCCGATGCTTGTGACCTGGGGATTCCGTCGCCGCCAGCGCTCGGGCAAAAGTTGATAAACATTGGCGCCTTCGCGTTCGTCGTGGGAACAGACCAGGCCGACCGGTTTGTGCAGCAGTAGCAGCAATCCGTCGGGATGATCGAGGGGTGCTCCATCCACGAGCACGTCTTCTTCGCGGACTTTCGCGCCGGAGTCGGTCGCGATTTTGCCACCGACGGTGATGCGTTCGTCGTCGATCCAGTCGCGGGCTTCGCGGCGTGAGCAGTAGCCGAGGTTGGCAAGGATTTGATCCAGACGTCGAGGCATGAGCGGTGAGCGGTGAGCGGTGAGCGGTGAGCGGTGAGCGGTGAGCGGTGAGCGGTGAGCGGTGAGCGGTGAGCGGTGAGCATTTGCGGGCTAGGTCAACGCGGGTGCGTGCACAAGCCCGCTCCTACAACCAGACGAGGAATGTTCCTACCTCGCGGCGCCCTTGGTTTGGGTGGCAATACGAAGCAGGGTGTTATCGGCGGTCATGAAAAGCGTATGACCATCCTTGCCTCCGAACGCGCAATTCGCCGTGGCGTGTCCGGTGAGAATGGTGCCGAGATGTTTTCCTTCCGGACTGATGATCAGGACACCGCCTGGTCCGGTGGTCCAAAGATTGCCATGGGCGTCGACTTTCAGGCCGTCGAAACCTCCGTGCCGCTTGGTTTTGGCGATGAGCCCGGTCGCATCGAAGAATACACGGTGGGTGACGACCGCGCCGTTTTGATCCAGCGCATAGGCCATGATGACGGGCGACTTGTCGTCGGTGCTACCCACGTAAAGGGTCCGCTCGTCCGGTGAGAGCGCAACTCCGTTTGGCCGCTCCATGTCGCGGGTAATCACGGTGAGTTTGCCGTCGGTGCCCAGACGGTAGACGCCATTGAATTCCGTTTCCTGGTTGATATCGGAAGGCAGGCCATAGGGCGGATCGGTGAAAAACAGGTTCCCGGCACGATCGAAACACAGGTCGTTGGGACTGCTGAAACGTTTTGGCCCGATGTGGTCCACCAGCGTTTCGAAGTTTTTTCCGTCGCCGGCCAGTCGCGCCACCCGCCGGTCGCCGTGCTGGCAGAGGACCAGTCGGCCGTTCCCGTCCAAGGTCAGGCCATTTGAGCCCCGTTCACGTCCATTGTAGACGGTGCCGGTAAAGCCGCTAGGCTCCAAAAAAGCGCGAACGCCTTCTCCCTCCTTCCAGCGATAGATGCGGTTTTCAGGAACGTCGCTGAATAACAGGGCTTCCTGGGCCGGCACCCAGATCGGACCCTCTGCCCAATGAAATCCTTCACCCAGCTGCTCAATTTTTGCATCGGGGGCGATCAGTACGTCAAGCGCCGCATCCAGTCGTTCCACCGAGCCGAGGGTCGGATAGGGCGGAGAAGCCGAGGTGATGGACGGCTCTGTGGCGGGAAGGCGGGAGGCAATCCACGACAGAAACAACAGGCAGACGAGCGTGGTTTTCATAAGGTAAGCGATGGCGAATGTTCCTCACCAAATCGAACCCGAATAAACACGCTCCTTTCCGGGGGGCACGAAAAAATTGCGGCTTTTACCGCAGGTCGTTCGTAGTAGTCAGGTGAGAGTGAAAATCCTGTTCCCGTTCGCTGCATTGATTCTGGCCGCGCTCGCCTCGCTGACATTTTTCCGGGCGCCGGACACGATGCTCGCCTGGAAGCTGGCGCTGCTGGCGGGGGAGTTTGGCCACTGGCTGGCCCTGCCCGCGGTGCTGGTCGCGCTCGGTGCCGGTACGGTGATGATGGGATTTCTTCGCACCCTGACGCTGTCGTTGTGCCTGGTGGCGATTGTGGGATTTCTCCGCCCGGCTTGGGAAGCGCACCGGATCGGGACAAGATTGCCGGCCGAATTGAGTGCGGCCTTGGGAACGGCCATTTCCCCCGCGCCCGCATTTGAGTTCGGACGTCTGTTTCGTTCGGCTCCAGGGCAGACGCCGGCGGTAACCACCGAGGTATTTGCGCATCCGGACGGACGTGAGCTGAAACTCGACTTTTACCGACCGATGGCGGTCAAGGATGCACTCCAAAAGCCCCGGCCTTGCGTGATCGTCATTCATGGCGGCGGCTGGGATGGCGGCGACCGGGCGCAACTCGCGGACTGGAACGCCCATTTTGTTGACCAAGGATATGCGGTGGCGGCGATCAGCTATCGTCTGGCCCCGCAATTCATCTGGCCGGCCCAACGCGACGACGTGCTTTCCGCCATCGCCTGGTTGAAAACCAACGCCACGAGATTGGAAATTGATCCCACGCGGTTGGTGTTGCTGGGACGTTCCGCCGGCGGTCAGCTGGCGACCGCGGTCGGTTATGGTGCACGCGATCCCGCGATTCGCGGGGTAATTGCCCTCTATGCGCCCCACGACATGCCGTTTGCGTGGTCGGTGTCACGGGAGGATGACGCGTTGAATTCGATCAAACTTTTCCGCCAGTACTTTGGCGGCGCGCCCGATACCCCGGAGCGCCGGGCACTTTATGAGTCGGCCAGTGGCCAGCTGCTGGCCCGATCCGATTCGCCGCCCACGCTTTTGATTCATGGCGTGCCTGACACCCTGGCCTGGTATCGGCATAGCGAACGGTTGAGTGCGCGGCTGCAGGAACTTGGCGTGCCTCACTATTATCTGTCCCTGCCTTGGGCGACGCACGCCTTCGACTTCAACTCTCACGGGCCGGCCGGACAGCTGACGGGTTATGCGATCGATGCGTTTTTAGGTAAAGTATTCGCAACGGAAGGAGCCTCCCCGAGACTTTAGGCTGGCGTCGGAGCGCAGGTTGCGGGATTCCTTGATGCTCAAATGGCTAACTGGGAATACAAGGTCATCAGCAGCGGGAAAGGCGGATTCGCGTCCCCGGCCCTGATGGAAAAATTTATCAACGATCTCGGCCAGGACCAATGGGAGATCATTCACTTTCATACGGCGGCCGACAATCCGCTCGCCTTCACTGGCCTCGCCCGTCGAACCACGTTGCGCGACTGGACCCTGGAGGATGCCGTTGCCGCTGCCGCCCGCGCGGAAACCGACAAGTTGCGCGTCGAATTCGAGGCGAAATTCAAGGCCGCCACCACGGGCGCGGCCCCGGCGGAAGACAAGGAGCCGAGCTTTGCCGAGGAAAAAATCGCTCCGGACGATGGTTACCGCCAGCCGGTGGACACGTCGCGCGACGCCGATCCGGACGCACCGGAGGACGAATGGCAGAAGCTCGACAAGGACGATGAGCTGCCGACGTTCTTCGACGCTTTGAAGCCGCATATGCGCCGCAACCAGCGTGGACCCGGCATGTCCGTGGGCTTGGATTTTCTCGCCAAGAAGTGGAAGCTGGAGGAGTCGGACATCAAGAGCGCGCTGGTGGAATGCGGGATGCAGATCCCCGGTGACGAAAACGCGAAGCCGGTTTACGTGGAATACGACGGCGATATTTTCTGGGTGAACATCAACCGCCGCGGCGAAATCTGGATCAACACCCGTGAAAAGCCGGAGCCGGTTTTCAAGATTGTTTCCGGCAAACGGCTCACAGAGGAGGAATCGGCGGGAGTTGACTCCTCGAGCGGCAATCCATCGCGCGACGCAGGCACTCAAGGTGGTGACCAGAATTCCGGTTCGCAGGAAAACCGTCAGGCCCAGCCGCGGGAATCGCGGCATGAGCAGGCTCCGCGGCACGACGAACGACGCGAACAGGAAAACCGGAATCCGGCCCAAGGATCGCCATCGCGTCCGGTCGAGCAGGTGTTTGCCCCAAAAACGCTCCTGGCGAAAATTCGCGGGATGATGCGCCGCAACCGGCGTGGTCACGGCTGGTCCGGCAGTTTTTCCTATCTTACCAAGGCCTTGAAGATGGATCAGGCGCAATTGTTGGAGGCCATTGGGGAATTCGGTCTGAAGCTCGGCACCGGCAAGGAGCAGGTCATCGCCGAGGAAAACGGTTTCAGTTACTGGCTGAATCAAAACAGCAACGGCGAAATCTGGATCAACTCCGAGGAGAAGCGCAAGGAGCGCGCTCCGGCCCCCGCGACGGCGCCGGTGGCAGCTGCGGCCGGCACTTCAGGCTCGCCAGTGGAATCGGCCGCGGTCGCGGCGGTGGAACCAGCCCCGGCTGAAAGTCCGGCTTCCGTTCCCGTGAACCCGGTCGAAGAGGTCTCCGCCGTGGAGACGGCGCCGGCAGTGACGAAAGTTTTGCCCGCGGAAAATACCCTCACGTCCGTACGCCTGCTCATGGAGCCTAAAAAACGCGGCGAGGGGCACACGGTGTCGGTCAGCGAACTGGCTGAAAAGTTGGAAAGAACCGACGAACAGGTGCTCGCGGTATTAAACTCGGCCGGGCTGCATTTGCCGGAAACCCCGAAGGGAAAACCCACCTTTGCCGAACATGGCGGGGAAATTTTCTGGCTCAATGCGAATGCCAAGGGGCAGGTATGGGTGAATGCCAAACCCACCGCTTCGGCCAAAAAGCCCGCTCGCGCCAAAAAAACCAGCGAGTAATCGCGCCTCCCTTGCCGCAGGATTACTCCTGTTTGCCGGCGGCGCGTCCCTTGAGAAGTGAAGTTCTGCGCGTGCGCAGGATTTCATGGAGCAATTGAATTGTTTTTAGGGTGGCTCCCGGACGAAGAATTGCGGTCAGGAAAGCACGATGTCCAGGAACAGCATGCGGATTTTGTTCGGCTTGTATTTTTTCACCTTGCTCGCAGCGATGTGGTGGCCGTTCGACTTCGCCATGCCGTCGGGTCCCAAGGCTTATCTGGAGTCGTTTGATCCTTCGCTGCTCCGTCACCGGGCACGTTTCGAAAAGGATGCGTTGAAAGTGGCGATGTTCATCCCGATCGGGATTTTTCTGCTTCTGGCGCAGACCCGCACGGAGTCGGTCTTTCGCGTGGTATTTCGTGCCGCCGTTGCGGGGGCGACGCTCAGCATCTTGATGCAAGCCGGCCGCTACTTTCTTCCCGGCCGTATTCCGGGCGTGGCCGATGTGATTTTAAACATCGGCGGTGCCATGCTGGGCGCCGCGGTGATTTGTTTCCGTCACTTTTCGCGGTCCCAGCTCGCGTGGCTGACGGCGCTTTGCGCCGCCTGCTTTGTGCTGACCGCGACCTGGCCCTGTCAGTTTTCGCTGGCGGCCGTGTCGCCCCGCATTTTGGCCGCGCGGGTGGAGTGGTCGCCTTTCCAAGGTGTTTTCTCCCTGGATCTCCTGCGCGAGCGTGCACTCAACGGACTGGTGATGATGCCGCTGGGCCTGCTGGCGGCGGCATTTGCCCTGCGCGGGGAGACGGTGAAACGCACGTTGATTCAAACCACCCAATTGGGCTTCGCCAGCAGCGTATGCGTGGAATTGTTGCAATGTTTTCTGCCAAATCGCACCCCGAGTTTGTCCGATGTGACTTTGAACACGCTCGGTACTCTCGCCGGTGGATTGGTGGCGGTTTATCTCGATCGCCGGGGAGTGATTCGTGCGGTGAATACGGAATACAAGAAAACGAGCGATTGAAAACAGGTGGAGGGGG
>JBEHXD010000296.1:0-6900 GCA_048498875.1 Verrucomicrobiota bacterium | reverse complement strand
CCCTGGTATCACTCTTGAACTGATATCCCGCTGCCACTTTTTCACGCTTACAGCGTTCTTCGATCCCTGTCGCTTGCCCGATTAAGGATAATCCGCCCTGCCTCTCCTGCAAACGAACCAATCAACCGATCGATTTCTCGTAGTCGGCGGCGGCAAGCAACGAGGCCGCATCCGCCGGATTCGCCAGCTTCAATTTCAGCATCCAGCCATCCGCATAGGGAGATTGATTCACCTTCTCCGGATTGGCATCGAGTGCCTTGTTCACTTCAATGACCGTACCCGCCACGGGAGCGTAAACATCCGACGCCGCCTTGACTGATTCCACCACGCCAAAAGGCTCGCCCGCTTTAAGCGCTGCACCGACTTTCGGGACTTGAACAAAGGTAATGTCACCGAGGCTGTTTTGGGCGTAATCGGTGATACCGACCAGCGCCGTGCCGTCAGAAGAAACTTTCAGCCATTCGTGGGATTTCGCGTAACGGAGATCAGCGGGAACGTTGCTCATGGGAAGATCAGTTTTTCTTTAGTGCCACGAATGGCGGCTTGACGAGTTGCAAATTCAATTTCGTTCCCCGGATGTCCACTGACAACGGAGCGTTGATTGCCGGTGATGCCACCAGCGCCGAACCGATCGCCTCATTGATGATCGGTGAAAGCGTACCCGACAACACCTGTCCGACTTCGGCCCCGTGGGCGTCCAGTACGGGCGTTCCCGCGCGAACGATTCGCCGGTCTCCGGTTTTGAAGAACACCACTTTTTTTGCCGACCCTTGGGTTTTTTCCGCCTGCAAAACGTCGGAGCCGATAAAAGGGCCTTTGTCGAATTTCACCACCCACCCAAGTCCGGCGGCGATCGGGTTGATATTTTCCGTAATCTCGTGGCCGTAGAGCGGAAACCCCGCCTCAAGCCGCAGGCTGTCGCGCGCCCCGAGTCCCGTAAGCTCGAGACCAAACGCCGCGCCTGCACCCACCACTGCCTCCGTCAAACGAACGCCGTCATCCGCCGGGCAATAAAGTTCAAAACCGTCCTCGCCCGTATAACCCGTACGGCTGATCAGGCACTTGACTCCAGCCACGTCACCGTCGGTGAAGTGATAATATTTGATCGCAGACAAATCGGTTTTCGTGAGCGTCTGCACCAGCGCCGTCGCCTGCGGTCCCTGAATCGCGAGTTGCGCATAATCGGCAGAGCGATCAACGACGGAGCAATCGAAACCCTTCGCCTGCTCCTGCATCCACGCGATGTCCCTGGCGATATTGCCGGCGTTGATGCAGAGAAAATAATCATTTTTCCCCCTTTGATAGACGAGCAGATCGTCCACCACCCCGCCGTGAGGATAACACATTACGGTATAGAGAATGCGGCCGGGGAAAAGCTTGCTGCAGTCGTTGGTGACAAGGTGCTGGAGAAACCGGAGTGCGTCCGGCCCCTTCACGTCGGCCTCACCCATATGGCTCACGTCAAACAGACCGCACCGCTGGCGCACCGCCTTGTGCTCCTCCAGAATACTTTTGTACTGCACGGGCATGTCCCATCCGGCGAAATCCACCATGCGCCCGCCATGTTGACGGTGAAATGCATTCAGGGGCGTGGTCTGGAGAACGCTCATCGAATCACTAAGCTGGGTCGTCCCGGCACGGGCAAGGAAACTCTGGCAGGAACCACTTCAATAATCGCGCGGAAACACCCTGAAAGGTATTGTGTTCAGTCCGTCCGGTTTCCATCTACACTGCTCAAATGTTTGGTCGCCTTCCCCTCGCCTACTGGGTTCATACTCCGCATCCCTTCCTGATTCAGTTCACTGAAAGTTTTGGCATTCGCTATTACGGACTGGCTTATCTGTTGGGTTTTGTGGCCGCAGGCTGGCTGCTGAATGTTTATCATCGAGCCGGACGCAGTAAATTGGACATGTCGGCGATCCTCGATTTGATGACCTATCTGGTCGGTGGCGTGGTCGTGGGTGGCCGGCTCGGCTATTTTATTCTCTATCAACCCGACTCGCTCCTCCACGATCCCCTCGTCATTTTTCGCGTGTGGGAAGGAGGCATGGCCAGTCACGGTGGAATGCTGGGGGTGGTGATCGCGTTGGGACTGTTTGCCCGCAGCCATCCGGTCACCTTTTTTGAAGTCGCCGACCTGGTGGTCACCGTGGCACCGATCGGACTTTTCTTTGGCCGCATCGCCAACTTCATCAATGGCGAACTCTGGGGCAAACCCGCCATGGTTCCCTGGGCGATGATTTTCGAAAAAACCGGCGGCGGTGAATTTCCACGGCACCCCTCGCAACTTTACGAGGCGCTGCTCGAAGGGCTCCTGCTTTTCGCGTTTCTCCAATGGCGATTTTGGAAAAGCGAATGCGCGCAAAAACAACCGGGGCGAATTGCCGGCGAGTACCTGATCGCCTACGCCTTGGTGCGCACCTTTGGCGAACTCTTCCGTGAACCCGATGCCGCCCTGATCCTCGGCCTCAGCCGGGGAACGTTTTATTCCCTGTTCATGATCGCGGGCGGTCTGGTGTTGATCGCCCGCGCGCTTCGACCGGGACCGGTCAAAGCTTGAACCCGGCCGGAATCAGCGCACCTTTGCACACACAAAGGATGCCATCGCGAATCACGATGTCGTGCGCGTAGTCCCCATCCGGCTTTCCTTCCGGTGAAAGTTCAACGCCTTCGCCAATGCGGGCGTTTTTATCGATGATCGCATGCTTGATCTTGCTGTTGCGACCAACGCCAATCGGAGGACGGCCCCGTGCCCGGTCAGCGTTAACTTCCTCTTCCGTCTGATAATAATCCGCGCCCATCATCACCACGTCTTCCAGGGTGGCCTGCTCGCCAAGAATGGAACGAATGCTGATCACGCAATGCTTGAGCGTGGAATCCGTCACAAGGCAGCCATCGCCAATGATCACATGATCGATATCGCAACGATTGATCTTTGACGCGGGCAGATAGCGCGGATGCGTGTAGATTGGAGCGCTCCGATCGAAAAAGTTAAAGGGAGGCAGAGGCTGGGCCAGCGCGAGATTCGCTTCGAAAAAGGCCCGAACGGTCCCGATATCCTCCCAATACCCTTCAAAAATGTAGCTGCAGAGCTTCATTTTGCCGAGCAAGGCCGGGATGACCTCCTTGCCGAAATCCTTCATGTTGTTGTCGAGCGCTTCGCGCAGCACCTCGCGGCTGAAAACATAAATACCCATCGACGCGAGGCAGACCTTCTCGGACGACGGAGCCAGTTTTTGCTGGAGCACCGGACTGACGGTCAATCCGTTGATGATGGCCGGATCCTTGGGTTTTTCGACGAATTCCGTAACTGAAAGGTCATCCTTCACGCGCATGAGGCCCAACCCCTCCACTTTCGAAACGGGGAAGGGAATTGCCGCCATGGTAACATCGGCACCCATGGCCACGTGCTGGTCGACAATCTTGCTGAAATCCATCCGATACAACTGGTCACCTGACAAAATCAGCACATAATCGTGTCCGTGGCGGTGGAAATGGACCAGGTTGCGTCGCACCGCGTCGGCGGTGCCTTCATACCAGGCATTGCTCTTTTCGGTTTGTTCCGCAGAGAGGATGTCAATAAAACCGCCCCCGAATGGATCAAACTGGTAACTCTTTTGGATATGTCTGTGCAACGAGGCAGTTAAGAACTGCGAGAGCACAAAAATCCGGTTATATCCCGAGTTAAGGCAGTTGCTGATCGGGATATCCACCAGGCGGTATTTGCCCGCAAGGGGTACCGCCGGCTTGCAGCGTTCCTTGGTTAACGGATAGAGGCGCGTGCCACGACCGCCGCCCATGATTACTGACAAAACTCGTTTGGATTCGGCCATAAGGGTATTTGTTCTAATTCCTTGCGATATGATTGGAACGTCCTCAAAAATCTCCAGCTTAAATCTACAAATCTAATCCACTCATGTGCGGAATCGTCGGCTACATCGGAAAGCAAAAAGCATCTGCCATTATCCTCGAAGGACTCAAGCGCCTCGAATATCGCGGCTATGATTCCGCCGGGGTTGCCACCCAGTGGGAAGGCCGTTTCGATCTGGCGAAAAAGATCGGGCGGGTGGATGGCCTGATCAAATCCACCCCTGCCCTCAAATTGCCGGGGACCACCGGTATAGGCCATACCCGTTGGGCCACGCACGGCGGGGTCACCGACGCCAATGCGCATCCCCATATCAGCAGCGATCAGAAATTCGCGATCATCCACAACGGCGTGATCGAAAACTACGCGAGCATCAAAAAATTCCTGCTCACCAAAGGATATACCTTTCAATCGGAAACCGATACTGAAGTTCTCTGCAATCTGGTTGCCTATCACTACCAGAAGGAACCCGTTTCCAAGGAAACAAGCCGTCTGGTGGAATCGGTGCGCAAAACCCTGCGCCACGTCGAGGGCACATACGGAATCGCCGTGATGTGTGCCGATTACCCCTCTGAAATCGTGGCGGCACGAAAAGGTTCCCCGCTTATCCTCGGCGTCGGCGATGGCGAACTCATGCTGGCCAGCGACGTTTCCGCCATCATCAGCCGCACCCAAAATGTGGTCTATCTGAAGGACAATGAAATCGTGCACATGACGGCACAGAATTTCACGATCACGACCCTGGATTCCACGGACGTCTCACCCGTAATCGATAAAATCACCTGGAATATCGAGGACTCCGAAGTCGGCTCTTACGCGCACTTCATGGAAAAGGAAATTTTCGAGCAGCCCGCCGCGCTTGAAAATACCATGCGCGGCCGGTTCTCGGAGGACGGCAGCACGGCACAATTCGGCGGTCTTAATATCTCCGCGGTGGATTTCCGCCAGGTCGACCGATTCCATTTCGTGGCCTGCGGAAGCGCCTGGCACGCGTGTTTGGTCGCCGAGCAGTTGATCGAGCGTTTTGCCCGCGTCCCGGTCGAGGTCGATTACGCTTCCGAATTTCGCTACCGCAACATTCCACTGAGCAAGAACGCCCTGTTCTTCACCATCAGCCAATCCGGCGAAACCATCGATACGCTGGCGGCGATGCGCGAGGCCAAGCGCAAAGGCTACAAGATTCTCGCGATCAGCAACGTGGTGGGATCAACCATCGCCCGCGAAGCCGACGGTGGTGTGTACCAGCACGTCGGACCGGAAATCGGGGTCGCCTCGACGAAGGCCTTCACCTCGCAGCTTCTCGTGGGCGCGATGCTGGCCCTCTACATTGGCCGCATGCGCGACATGAGTTTCAGCGGTGGCATCGAGTACGTGAAGGCCTTGAAAGGCGTGCCAGACAAGGTTCGCGAAGCCCTCAAGCTCGCTCCGCAACTGAAGGATATCGCCCGCCGATATGCCCATTATCAGGACATGCTGTTCCTCGGCCGGTTGACCCTGTTCCCAGTGGCGCTGGAAGGCGCGCTTAAGCTGAAGGAAATTTCCTACATCCACGCGGAAGGATATCCCGCCGCCGAGATGAAGCACGGCCCGATCGCCCTGATCAGCGAGAAATGTCCGTCGGTTTTCTTCGTTCCTTCCGGCGAAATGTTCAACAAGGTCGTGTCCAGCATGCAGGAAATCAAGGCCCGCAAAGGCAAGATCATCGCCATTGCGACCGAGAACTGCGAGCTACCCGCAGGGTTGGTGGACGATCTTATCCGTATTCCCGAGTGCCACGAAGCGGTTCTGCCCATCGTCGCCACCATTCCGGTTCAGCTGCTCAGCTACTATATCGCAGTCGAACTGAAACGCGACGTGGACAAGCCGCGCAATCTCGCCAAGTCGGTCACCGTCGAATAAGTCATGCAAGTTTCACCCTCGCGCGAGGAATTCCTCCGCCTGAGCAAGCTCGGCAACGTCGTTCCGGTGCGAGCCGACCTGCTGGCGGACGTGGAAACGCCTGTGTCCGTGTATGCGAAACTTCGCGGCACCGGTCCTGCATTTTTGCTGGAATCCGTCGAAGGCGGGGAAACGGTTTCGCGTTACAGTTTCATCGGCTGCAATCCCCGTAAAATCATCCGCGCCGAACCCGGCGATCAGGATCCGCTGGCTAAACTTCAGCAAGAGCTGGCGAAATACAAACCGGTACACGTTTCCGGCCTGCCGCCGTTCACCGGTGGCGCCGTGGGTTATCTCGGATACGAGTACGTTCACAGCGTTGAATCCAAAGTGCCACTCGCCGCCAGGGACGAGCTCGGTGTCCCGTCAATGTGGTTCATGCTTTGCGATTCAGTCGTCGCGTTTGACCGCGCGCACCAGACCTTGCGTCTGATCGTGAATGCTCATGTGGGATCCGACGCTTCGGCTGCTTACGAAACTGCTTGCGCAGAACTTCGCCGGATCCAATCCGCCCTTAGCCTGCCTTCTCCGCTGGTCACCGCTGCGTTGGCCGAAACCGGTCCGGTCCAGGTGCCGGCAGGTAATTTTACCAAGGCCGCCTTCGAATCCATGGTGGACCAATCGAAGGAGTATATCCGGGCCGGGGATATTTTTCAGATTGTATTGTCCCAGCGGTTCTCGCGGGAATTCACGCGATCTCCGCTGGACCTGTATCGCGCCCTTCGGACAGTTAATCCTTCCCCCTACATGTTCCTCCTCGAAGCGGGGGACTTTGCTTTGGTCGGAGCCTCACCGGAAGTCCATGTCCGTCTCACTGATCGCAAAGTGGAAATCCGGCCGATCGCCGGAACCCGCCCACGTGGCAAAACGACCGGCGAGGACCTCGTCTTCGAGAAAGATTTGTTGGCCGACGAAAAGGAACGTGCCGAGCATCTGATGCTCGTCGACCTTGCGCGCAACGACATTGGCCGCGTATGCGCCTACGGATCGGTAAAGGTGCCGGAGTTCATGATCATCGAACGGTACTCCCATGTGATGCACATTGTGTCACAGGTGGAGGGACAACTTGCGCCAGAACGTACCGCTTTCGACCT
>JBEHXD010000295.1:0-6903 GCA_048498875.1 Verrucomicrobiota bacterium | reverse complement strand
ATGCCCTCATCGGCCTCGGGTTATTACGCACAAATCCGGAAGGCCGATGAGGGCATCGGCGCCTACCCGGCAGCTGACATTCGTTGCCGCGGTGAGCGTATCTTCCGGAATTGGCGGTGATGACTCTGATGTGGGTTGCCAACTTCGGCTCATTCGCAACCTTGGCCCCATGCGTACGATCTCCCGGGCCGTGTTGGGCCTTTTGCTGGTGAACATCGCGGTTTTTGCCGCGGGCAGTCTGGTGCCGGCCTGGCGCGAGCGGATCGTGGAGGTGGGGGCGCTGTGGTTTCCGACCAACGACACCTTCGGTTGGTGGCAGGTGGTGACCTACATGTTCCTGCATGCAACTCCCGGGCACATTTTTTTTAACATGTACGCGCTCTTTTCTTTTGGGACGATCCTGGAAAAAGAATGGGGACCGGGGCGCTTCCTGATTTTCTATTTCATCTGCGGCATCGGCGCGGGGCTGGTTCAACTCAGCGTCAACTGGTTCGAGTTTGCCGGGCTTCACCACCGTCTGGTCGAAGCGGGAATGTCACCCGGGGCGATCACCACCATGCTGACATCCGAGACCGGGCAATTGCCGGCGAATCCTGCGCTCCAGAAACTGGCCTACGATCTCGCACGAATCTATTTTGCCCCGACGCTGGGTGCCTCCGGCGCGATCTATGGCCTGCTGGTGGCGTTTGGCTGCCTTCATCCCAACGCGAAACTCGGGCTGATGTTCATTCCGGTTCCGATCGCCGCGAAGCTTTTCATTCCCGGTCTTTTGCTTCTCGATCTGTTTTCCGGGGTCACCGGATTTTCACTTTTTGGCGGCGGTGTGGCTCACTTCGCTCACGTCGGTGGCGGGGTCATCGGGTTTCTCCTCATGTTTCTCTGGCGCCATAATCACCGCATTCCGGCGGATCCGCCGCCCCTCGCCCCGCACGCTGGGCCCTGACCATCTTACAGAGGTCCCGGATGGAGATAGCAGGGAAAACATTCCACACCAAGGCCGCAAAGATCACCAAGGGGTTGGATCTGCCTTCGCTGACTTTGCGTTCATAGTGTAAATTCTCTGATCCGGATCTCCGGATCCCTCGGTTTCCTCCTGTAAGAAATTTCCGGGCAAAGACGTCTGCTCACCTGAGTGCGAGACAAGTGTGCCCAAGCCCAATCAAGGCCGATGGGGGCATCGGCCCCTGCCGCCAGCGAACTGACGTTCGCTGCCACATTGCAGGGATTTCGTGTCCTTTCGTGTGTTGTCAGGCTTCTCGCTTTGCTCGGAACGTGGGCAGTAAATCGCCAAAGTTCGACAAATTTTGTCCGCTTTCGCATCCGGTGACTGCTAGAGAATAGCCACCGCCATGATCGATGATGCCGAACTGCTGCGTTCGTATGCAAAAGACCGTTCCCAAGCGGCATTCACCACATTGGTGCAACGGCACGCGAACCTCGTCTATTCCGTCGCGTTGCGCCAGGTCGGCGGCGACGTGCATCTCGCCCAGGATGTCATGCAGAAGGTCTTCGCCGATCTGGCCCGGAAGGCGTCGAGCCTGTCGCAACGGGCCGTGATCGCGGGCTGGCTGTATCGGGGCACGAAATTTGCCGCCGCCGATCTGGTGCGGGCGGAGAGACGCCGGCGACAGCGCGAGGAGGAGACTGGAATCATGCAAGACCATCGCGAGCATCCGGTGCCGGGCGGGGGTGATCTGGAAGTGGCGCGGCCGGTGATCGATGAGGTCATGGCGAAACTGGGCGACACCGATCGCGATGCGGTCGCGCTGAGGTTTTTCGAGAACCGGTCGTTTTTGGAAGTCGGTCGCGCCTTGAATCTAAGTGAGGAAGCGGCGCGCAAACGGGTGGACCGCGCCCTCGAGAAAATGCGCACCACGCTTTTGCGCCGTGGCATTCCCTCCGGCGTGGCCCTGCTAACCACGGCCTTAAGTGGCCAGGTCGCGGTCACCGCCCCCGCCGACCTGGTGGCGACGGTCGCCAGTGGCGTCTTCGCCACCGGCGGCGTGGCGACGGGTGGTGTATCCCTATTCTTTATGAGCCTGACCAAAATTCAAATCGCAGCAACCGTGGGAATCGTGGCGGCAACCGCCGGCGCCATTTCCCTGTATTATCAATCGGGGCAGATTGAACCGCGTCCGACCAACCCAACCGAAGTGATTCCAAGTGATGCAAAGACGATTCCGTCGTTGCCTGTTGCCACGCAGCCATCGGCGACTAAGGCCGCGGCACCCGTGGTGTCCTCGCAGGCAGCATCGAATCCGGGAAACCTCCGTCGAATAACGAGGCGAGCGACGCGGTCCAGCGGGCGGCGCAGGATCGACGGGTCATCATCCGCCGCTACAGCGCGCTTTTCACCAAGCTGAACCTGACTGACGAACAGCGGGAAAAGTTGATCCAGATTCTGGCCGAGGATCGGGAAGCCTCGGTGGATTTCGCTGCCGCCAGCGCCGTGTCCGGAGTGGATGCCTCGCAGAATGCCGCGTCCTTCAACACGTCCGTGTATGAGATGCGTGCAAATCTGAAAGGTCGGATTCAGGCGCTGCTGGGCGACGACCTGTATGCGCAATTCGTGACCGGCGAGGAAGCCATTCGGAAGGACGCGGTTGTCCAACGCACCCAAAAGGATCTCAAGGAACTGGGCCTGCGGATGACCACCGCGCAGGCCGAGAAGTTTCGGCAGACGCTGGACGATCTCGACATGCATTATATCGACGATGAGGTCCTTGCCCGGGCCGGCGCGTTTCTATCCCCGGCGCAGATCGAGGTCTTGAAAGTGCAGTCCGTTCGCCGCGCCCACGGCGAAACCAAGGAGAAAGTTCAACAGGCGATTAAGCAGAATCTGCAGTGAGGGGAATGCGGGAGATCCACGTGATTTCCGTTCACGACGGGATTTGATGTTTATGCGGTAGGGGCCGATGCCCTCATCGGCCTTCCGGGTTCGTGCGTGATATCCAAGGCCGATGGGGGCATCGGCCCCTACCAACAAAACGAGTGAACGTGAGTTCGCTGGATATCGTGGGGAATTCACGCCATAGATCATGCCGGCAATCCTTCAAACCCCATGGCTCCCGACGAAAACAACCCACCCTCATCAGCTCATGATCCAAAACACGACGAACTCGCGACGAAATCCTTCCACGAAATGCGGCGGGGCCTGATCAAGGGCGGACTTGCCACCGCGCTGCTCGGACCGGCGATGGTCTCCCTTGCCCGCGGTGCGGAGACGGCGCCAGTTTCGCCCGCGCGTGAGCCGCGGAAATGGCGGCAGGGACCGGAAGGACAGCGGCAGGCCGATTTGGGCGACGGCACGTTTCTCAATCCGATCCTTTCCGGCGATCATCCGGACCCGACGATCCTGAAGGACGGCGGCGATTACTACATGACGTTCTCATCGTTCAATTCGTTTCCCGGGATCGTCATCTGGCATTCACGCGATCTGGTGAACTGGCGGCCGGTGGGACCGGCGTTGCGCAAGAACATCGGGACGGTGTGGGCGCTCGATCTCTGCAAGCACGGGAACCGGTACTACATTTATATTCCCGGGCTTCCCGGAAATGAATGGTCGATCTTTGTCATCCACGCTGAAAAAATCGAGGGACCGTGGAGCGATCCGATTGATCTGAAAATCCCGGGCTGCATCGATCCGGGCCACGCGGTGGGCGAAGACGGCAAGCGTTACCTTTTCGTCAACGGCATCCGCAAGATCCGGCTCACGGACGATGGTCTGGCGACGGACGGAAAATTGGAACGGGCCTACGATCCCTGGCGCTATCCCGATGACTGGGTGACGGAAAATTTTGCACCGGAAGGTCCCAAGCTGCTGCGTCGCGGCGAATGGTTTTATCTCATCACGGCGGTCGGCGGCACTGCGGGACCGGCCACTGGGCACATGGTGATCGCGGCCCGCTCCCGCTCGATCCACGGGCCGTGGGAGCATTGTCCGCGCAATCCCCTGGTGCGCACGCTTTCGGCCAGCGAACCCTGGTGGTCGCGCGGGCATGCGACCTTGGTGGAGGGACCGGATGCCAGCTGGTGGATGGTCTATCATGGTTATGAAAATGGCTTTCGTACCCTGGGCCGACAGACGCTCCTGGAACCGATCGAGTGGACCGACGACGGTTGGTTTCGCGCCAAAGGCGGCGATCTCGGGCGACCGCTGCCCGTGCCCAAGGGCGGTTCCGCGGTCCCTCACGGACAACTTCTCTCCGATGATTTTTCGAGCAACAAATTCGGCGTGCAGTGGGCGTTCCACAATCCGAAGCCCGATGAAATGGAGCGCGTGAGTTACGGGGAAAAATCGCTCGAACTGAAAGGCTCGGGAAATTCGCCCGCGGACAGCGCTCCGCTGACCTGTCTCGCGGTGGATCGTGCTTATCGGGTGGAAGTCACGATGGAGCTGATCGGCGCGGCCGAGAGCGCCTTGCTGTTGTACTACAACCCGAAGGCATTTGTCGGACTTGGATTCACGGGAGAAAAAGCCAGACTTTACCAGTATGCGGTCAGTGAAGACTGGGCGAGCGTCCCGCTGCAGGGGCACAGGATCCGGGCCCGGATCACCAACGACCGTCACGTCGTCACCTATCACTATTCACTTGATGATGGAGCAACCTGGAAACGGCACCCCACGCGGATGGAGGTCTCGGGTATAAACCACAATGTGTTCGGTGGGTTCCTCAGCTTGAAGATCGGCATATGCGCCCTGGGCGCCGGACGCATCCGCCTGAGCCGGTTCACCTATCAGGCAGTCGAAGAAACCGTCTGATCGGAGGGTGGCCCGCTAACCACGCGAAATAATTTTGTCTTGATGGGGGTAGGGGCCGATGCCCTCATCGGCCTTGATTGGGCTTACTTCAGATTTTTTTATTCCGCGAGGGTCTACTGATATTTAATCGATTTTTCCGCTCCCGAACGTCCTGAAGGCCGATGAGGGCATCGGCCCCTACCGCGCTCACTTTCACTGCTCCGTTCCGAAATTTCGCGTCATTCGCGTGTTTCGCGGGCCAAAACCAAACCCACCCATGCTTCCGGACTTTATGGTTGGCCCCGCAGGTGGGACAGGAGCGTTTGCAGGGTGAATGGCTTGTGCAGAATCGCGGCGGGATTCAGGCCGTCGAGTTGTTTGAGCACATCCTGTTCGCTGAAGCCGCTCATCACGATGACGGGTGTGGCGGGTCTCACCCGCCGGATTTCCTGCAACACTTCGACCCCGGTGAGTCCCGGCATGGTGAGATCGAGCAACACCGCGGTAAAGCCATCGGGGGCGGTGTTAAAATGATTCAGTGCCTGCCGGCCGTCACTGGCCAGCAGCGCGGTATAACCTCCGCGACGAACCATGGCCGCCGCCGTGTCGAGTACGGCGGGCTCGTCATCGGCAATCAGAATGGTGCCGCCGCTTCTTTCCGCGTTGGCCCGGCTTGGCGCGAAGGGCGGATTGGTGGCGTTGCCTGGAGTCAGGTTGCCTTTGGCTGGCGGAAGATAGAGTCGGAAAATCGTGCCCGCTCCGGGCGCGCTATTCACCGTCAGCGCCCCGCCGCACGAGCGTACGATGCCGAGAACGGCGGCCAGACCCAGCCCCCGGCCGGTGAATTTGGTCGTGAAAAAGGGATCGAAAATCCGGGCCAGCGTTTTTGCATCCATGCCCTTGCCCGTATCCGCCACTTCGAGACAGACGCAGGCGGCATCGGGCAGGTCGAAGGAATGAACGATTTCGCCTTCGCGCGGCGTCAGCCGCGTGAGGTGGGTGGTGACGTGAATTTCCCCGTTGTTTTCCCCGAGCGCCTCGGACGCATTGATGACGAGGTTCATGACCACCTGTTGTAACTGCGAGGCGTCCGCCTCCACGGGCGGGAGGTCCGGGGCCAGCGTGAGCCGGAGGTGGGCCTTCTTGTTGATCGAGACCTGCAGCAGCTGCGTAGTTTCGTTCACGAGCCGGCCCAGGTCCACGCGGGTGGCGACAAAACTTCCGCGGCCGGCGTAGGCCAGCATCTGACGGCACAGATCGGCGGCGCGGGCCGCGGCGCGTTCGATTTGGTGGAGCTCTTCGTCGCGTTCCTCGCTGGTGGCCGCGGCGCGGGCGAGCGAGGCATTGGCCAGGACCACGGTCAGGAGGTTGTTGAAATCATGGGCGATTCCGCCGGCCAGTACGCCCAGGCTTTCCAGTTTTTGCGCTTCCTGCATTTTCTGCTGAAGCTTTTCCTTTTCGTCCTCCGCCCGCCTGCGGTCGGTGATGCTGACCCGCAGCGCTTCCGTCTGCGCGGCGAGCTGGCGGAGCAACCGGCGCTGCCAAAGGAAGGCGAGTACGATGGCGGTGGCGACCAGCACGATCGCGGGCAGATAAGGCTGGATATCGCGAAAGCGCAGATGCCCAGGTTCAAGCGGACCGATCCACCGTTCATAGATCCGGTCGTATTTTCCGTTCGTACGGAGGCGGGCAAGTCCGTCATTGAACAGGGCGACCCGGGTGGTGTCGCCGGCGTGGAAACCGATATGCAGCCGCTGGGCAAAATCCTTCAGCTCCACGCCGGCCGCCTCGAGGTTCGTCAGGTGTTCGTCGCGGATCGTTTTGTAGCCGACGATGCCCGCATCGAGCGCGGCATCGGCCCGTCCTTCGCTTACCGCGCGCAGGGAATCGCGAAGGGTCCCCGTGGGCAGGATGTGTCCGGCCCAACCGTGCGCCTGAAGGTAGGCGAGGGGTGCGCTGCCGGGTTTGAGGGCTACGATCCGCTCACTGAGATCGGAAGCCCGGTTGATCGAATGGTCACCCTTGCGCACAAAGATGGCGCTGGTCATGACGATCTGGGGATCGGTGAACTCGATGAGTTGCGTGCGCTCTTTGGTGTAGGTGATATTGGCGAGACCATCGATCCGGCCCGCTTTAAAATCCTCAAACATGTCGGGCCAGGG
>JBEHXD010000294.1:0-6979 GCA_048498875.1 Verrucomicrobiota bacterium | reverse complement strand
CTCACAATCGATTTCCCTTCGCCGACGAAAACAGAAATACGGACAGTCCTCGATCGCTACCTCAGCCACGACCGTGGCGTGTTTGAACAGTGGGTCGAGGTGCTCGCCACGACGTTCCACGGCCGTTCATTCAGCGACATCGAGCGCGAGGTACAGAGGATAAGGCGAGTTGTGGCGCTTGGAACCTCCGAGCCGCGCGATCTCTTGGATGAACTCATCCGTTCGCATGCGTCAGCTTTGGGACGCGACGCACGGATTAACTTTGCCGTCATGGTTGCGAAGACCACGCGGCTCTCGCAGCACGCCGTCTCGGAATTGACTGGCGTCAGCCGCGACACGATTCGGAAGCACACTTTAACAAAAACTCCTGAACCCCAGCCTTAAAATTCCCCATGAACCCAACTAACTTTCTGATAGGGCGCGGTGAACTTCTGACCCATGACATCCCCGGTCCCAAACGTGCGCCAGGGAAGAAAGAGGCTTACTCCCTGGACGAGGCGCGTGCTAGGCTGGTCCCGCAGTTTACCACCGCCGCCGATGCGATCGACCAGTTGCCTTCTGAGCACTGCCCGGGAGATATGGGCGTGGCGCGGCTCCTCATGAACCCAAGCTACATCGCGCGTTCGTACTTCCCATCAACCTTCCTCCATCATGCGGGATTGGAGTCAATAGGTAGCCGCACGATGCCGGTAAAACCGGAGAAGTGGACACGTAAGAAGCCCGTCGCGGACACTACCACGACGGAGCTGTTTGTTGCGGGCAGGCGCGCTGCCTTTCGCCATCTTGCAACCCTGGCTGGGCAAGTTAAAGCGCTCTCTCACGAGGCCATCGATTTAGCTCGGGTGGAGAGTTTCGCTGCCTTCCACGCCAATGAGAAACTCGTACCATACATCAAAGCCCGTGATACGTTTTTTGAGGTCGGCCTGCAGCTGCCTGGCAAAGAAAGGGGGCAAGTGCAGGCCGCATTCCTGGCTCTTTCGGAAAAACTAAAGGTGAAACCATATCCGGACCTCTCCTTCAGCGCAGGAAATCTTTGGTTCATGCCCGTGCACGGGGAGGTGAATACCGTGGAACAGCTCGCCGCTTTTAGCTTTGTCCGCGTGGTGCGGCCTGTTCCGAAGCTGCGCTCGATGCGACCGGTGACTAGAGCAGGCGCCGTGGCGATTCCGTGTACGTTGCCTGCGGAGGCGCCGATATCGTCGGAACCCAAAGTTGCGATCTTAGACGGCGGGCTCCCGAGCGACGCGCCACTAAAGCCATGGCTCAAATCCTATCGAAGGATGGATGAGAATGCGGCCGACGATGCCGACGGGCCCTCACATGGTCTTGCCGTCACATCGGCGTTTCTTTTTGGACCAATTACTCCGAACGGGGTCGCTCAGCGCCCATTTTCGCATGTAGATCTTTTGCGTGTTCTCGACGACGATGCGAAGACCGAAGATCAGCTCGATCTGTATCGCACATTGGGGCTCGTGGAGGAAGTCCTTCTTTCGCGGCAATACCAGTTCATCAATCTAAGCTTGGGACCTGACCTGCCGGTGGAGGACACGGAAGTGCACTCGTGGACTTCGGTAATCGACGACCTCCTGAGCGACGGAGACACGCTGATGACAGTCGCGGCGGGCAACAATGGGGGAAACGATCATGCCTCGGGTAACGCCCGGGTCCAAGTGCCGTCGGACTGCGTGAACGCAATCGCGGTCGGCGCAGCGAGCGACACGGAGAAGGGCTGGGCCCGAGCGCCCTACAGCGCCATCGGGCCAGGCCGTTCGCCCGGCGTAGTAAAGCCCGACCTCCTCGCTTTCGGCGGCGCCGCTGCGAAGTATTTCCATACGCTGACACTTGGCGGCAAGAGTCATCTCGCGCCGCAACTGGGTACGAGCTTCGCTTCACCTTATCTCCTTCGAAGTGCGGTCGGAATTCGAGCCATCTTGGGCACAGAGTTGTCACCCCTCGCAATCAAGGCTCTCTTAGTCCACTCGGCTGATCGTGTAAAACACGACAAACTCCATGTCGGCTGGGGCAAGATACCTGAAGATCTGATGGACATAATCACTTGCCCCGAGGGCGTGGCGCGAATCGTATACCAAGGGGAGTTGAAGCCGGGCAAATACCTGCGCGCGAGGCTTCCAATTCCTATCGGTGGGCTCACCGGGCGGATTGAGTTGGCCGCTACTTTCTGCTACGCGTCGCCTGTGGACCCTCAGGATGCGGCCGCCTATACGAAGGCGGGTCTTGAGGTTACGTTTCGACCAAACAGCAAGAAAAAGGATGACGAAAAGCAACAGAACGCGGACACCAAAGGATTCTTTGACTTAAAGCAATATGCGCGTGAGGCCGAGCGCCGATCCGATATGGGGAAGTGGGAGACGGTGCTCCACGGCAAGAAAAAGATGAACGGACCAACACTTCAGGACCCCGTTTTTGATATTCACTACAACGCCCGAGACGCGGGTGCCAGCACGACAGGTGCGGATAAAATCCGGTATGCCCTCATAATTACTGTGAAGGCACCGAATCACGCCGATATATACAACGACATCCTCCGTACCTATGCGAAGACCCTCGTGGCAATTCAACCGCAGGTGACAATCCCGATCCGCATTCGCTGAATGGCCATAAACGTAGTGTCCAGCTTTGGGACTCGGTCCGGGCCGATCAGAGAGGGTCAGGTTTCAATTGTTATAATCCGCGCAGCCGTGAAATCCATCTGGCCACCGACCGGCGGCGCAGCTCTTAAAAGAGATCACGCGGTTGTTTTAAAACAGATCTGCCCGGGATTCATTTTTATCGGGAAAGGCTGCTGCCAAACTTCGGCGCGATCGCCGGTCCTCAATACTTTTGGGGGACGATCAATTCCGGGCGGTTCGGGTTGGCGCGGTAGCCTTCGTGTTTTTCGCGAGGCGGGAGCTGGATGGGCTGGTGCGGGATGGTTTCGTAAGGAAAGAGGCTGAGGAGATGGCTCAGCAGATTCAGCCGGGCTTTCCGTTTGTCGACGGCAGGGATGACCCACCAGCGCGCCTCGGGAATGTGCGTGCGTTCGAGCATGATCTCCTTGGCGCGGGTGTATTCCTCCCAGTGTCGCCGGGACTCCAGGTCCATCGGGCTGAGTTTCCATTGTTTCAGGGGATCGTGGATGCGGCCGTTGAACCGCTTCTCCTGTTCCTCGTCCGTGATGGAAAACCAGTACTTCACCAGCTTGATCCCGGACCGGGTCAGCATGCGTTCGAACTCCGGCACGGAATGAAAAAATTCCTCGAGCTGCGCGGCGTCACAGAAGCCCATGACGCGTTCCACGCCGGAGCGGTTGTACCAGCTGCGATCGAACAGCACGATCTCGCCCGCCGCGGGCAAATGCGGCACGTAGCGTTGGAAGTACCACTGCGTCTTCTCGCGATCGTTCGGGGCGGGCAGGGCGCAGACCCGGCACACGCGCGGGTTGAGTTGCTGGGTGATGCGCTTGATCGCGCCGCCCTTGCCGGCGGCATCCCGGCCTTCGAACAGCACCACGACCTTTTCCTTTTTGGCGACGATCCAGTCCTGCAATTTTACCAACTCGACCTGCAGACGATACAGCTCGCGAAAGTAATGCATGCGGTTCGCCTTTTCCGAGCCGGTGATCACCGGCCGGCTGGCGCCGTGGTGTTCCCAATCGTCGCGCTCGGCTTCGATCTCCTCCTCGAGGGCATCGAGCATTTCATTCTGTAACCGTTTAAAATCGTCGTCGGAAAACTTGTGATCAGCCATGGGCGAAAGAAGAGGGTGGGAAAGCTTCGTGTTTAGCCGCCGGCCGCCCGTCCTTGCCAGAAAATCGCGTGTTACAATTGGGTGACGAGGAATGGGTGCTCGCCCTGCGCGTCAGAACGAAATCGATCGCAGCGATCTCATGCTAGCTTGAGGCGTCTTTGACGTGGCAGAGAAAATCTGAACCCGGATTTGTAACCACTGATGGATTTCGCCAACGGCGAAATCTTAATGATCCCTTCCGACTAATCGTCTCCAGGATCGGATTGGGGCCTGCTAATCGCAGTCTTCTAACGTCAGCGATCAGCTGACCCCGAAACCAAATTCGGAGCCGACTTGCCCGCCGCAGCCTGGCGCGAAGGAGGGTCAGGCGGAGGGGTGGGATAAAGTTTCGCCTGTTGGCGAAACTGATTAGCGGACAAATTCTGATTTTGCAGACACGCCACGGGACCTTCGATGGTCCAGCTCCGTCAGAATCGAGTGAGCCGTTGCGATCGTCTGTATGGTATGGCACAGTTGGAAGGGAGCCGACCGCTATATGCTACTGCTTTGATCTTAGGTGATGCTCGAGGTCTGAAAAACAGATCATGCTTTACTGCCTTTATGAGGAACGCTCGAAGGGCCACTCGGAGTAGCTTGAAATAGCCAGCGGACTATCGATCAAAGCTCGATCACCAGGTCGTTTTTGAAGCGGATCGGCTCCGATTTCATTTTTGCGGGATAGCCGTGAGCATTGTTTACGATGCGCGTGCGGCCGATGGTGTAGTCCAAGGGAAAGTGGAGATGGCCGTGAATCCAGAGCGCGGGGCCTTGGGTCTCGATCAAATCGTTCAGGTCGGAGGCGTAGGCGGCACTGATCGTTTCGGTTTGCTTGCGGGCGGGGAGGGATTGGAGCGACGGGGCGTGGTGGGTGATGACGATCGAACGGGCGCGGTCACCGGTTGCGAGAAATTTTGTCAGGGCCAGGCGGGTGTCGGCGTGAATCATCGCGGTGTGCTTGGGCTGCAATTTCGAAAGGTCCTGGCGACGGATTTTCCGATAATCATTCATGCCGGTGTATTTGTCTCCGGCGGCGAGCATGGCGGAGGGTCGGTCACCAAACAGGGCAAAATCGGTCCAGAGCGTTGCGCCAAAAAATCGGAAGCCGTTAAGCTCAGCCGTGTCGTTTTCGAGGATGATCACGTTTGAGCCAGCGGCGGCCTCGCGCAATTTTTCATGCAACCGGCCAATGCGCTCGTTATAAAACTCGTGGTTGCCGGCGATGTAGAGCACGGGCGTGTCAGGAAATCGTTTTCGCGCCCAAACCACCCCTTTGGTCGCGCGATCCGTGTCACCCGCCAAAACCACCACGTCAGCCGGAACGTCCGGTAATTCGGTCCCGCCGAATTCACGGTGCAAATCACTGAGGACACGAATGCGCATCACTCCAAAACGTAGACAGTGACGGGCTGAGTCAACGTGATCCAGAAGCAGCCAGAATCACTGGCCGGACTTTTTCAGGATCACAGCGGTTGAGCCCCGCCTTCGTCACATAGCCGATTTCAATAGACCAATCCAGTGTCCACCGTATTTTGGTGCGAGTGGATGGGTCCGAAACACTTTCCAGACTACTTGTGGCGGTTGAAGACTGCCTTACCGCCGCTGCCTGTGCAGAAAATGTTCATGTCGCGCGTGACGCCATTTCGCGTGGAATGCAAGTGGCCGCAACCATCCTGAAAGAATTTCCAAACCACTATCAGGGATACCATACACTTGGAGTGCTTTGGTATCACCACCCCGACAAAACGCGGGAGCGTTCGACCAGGGTGAAAGAGATTCTTGGACGTGCGCTTGAAGTAAATCCCGATAGCCAGTTTTCGATTCAATATCTCGCCTATATTCACTTCGACGAGCGAGACTATCGGACTGCGCTAACCTACTACCAAAAAACAGATCGGGCCTTTTTCGAAGGCCACGATCAACATTGGCGATGGCTGAAAGCGTGGGAGTCGATGATCGCCTGCCGAATTCATCTGTCACCTGAATCCAGGCCTTTCGATGAGATTCTGAAGTTCATCAGCGCATACAACGAGGCGGCGGCAAGAGATGAAGGCCCCGCCGTGCAGTGGGAACTGTGGCGTGCACTGCGTAGTTTGACTCAACCGTATCGAACGCATTACGCGGCGATCATTGATGAGGTTCGAGATTTTCTTATCAAATCCGGCAACGAATTTGTGCTCAAAAAAGAGCCGGACCAGTGCTCCAATAGTCCCGGCGTTTCCGACCAGGTTTGAAAATTACCGGGGAAAATAGGGAGGTGAGGAAATATGAGGTCATGGGGAAATATGAGGCCGGGCTTTGTGGTTTGTGGCCGCTCGTTTGAAGATCACCGAATGGGCGCAGCGTCTCGGTATTAATTCGCAAGCTATGACCTCGTCTGATCGTCCCGCCAATGGTCGCCGTCACGCGGAATCCTTGTGGATCGATTTTCGTTCGTCACGACGCGCACTCCCGACTATGCGCTGTGGGATGCAATCTGTGGTTCTTCGGGTGCTTGGCAGTGTATTCAGTTTGGGGCTACTCGCCGGCTGTATGATGGTCACACCCCACCAGGAGGTCATGTCGTCCGTGGCCGTTGAATGCCGGGTGTTGGACGAGGCGACCGGGCTAGCCATTCCCGGAGCCTTTCTGCAATTGGTCTATTCCGGCCCGAATGGCGAACAGGTGATGGCATGCGAGGCATCCACCGGGCAGGACGGGAAGGCGCAGTTACGGGCCGATTCGCAAATCATCCGAATGCGCGGAATCGACTGGTATTTCGCCGGCGGCTACGACCGCCTGATCGAGGTCCGCGCACGCGGATACTTGAAAAATACTTCCGGCGAAGCGCTAAGAGAGGTGAAAATCACCCCGGGTACTCCGGTGGAGCTCAAGCTTGAACCCATCCGCAACCGCTATGGATCAGGTTTTGTCACGGCGGAGGAGACCAACGGCCTGATTCGAACTTTGACCTTCCAGGTCTTGGATGGGCCCCGGGCCGGCGAAATCGTCCGCTTTCCGTTCAACATGCCCAAGGACCTTCCTTCCTGGGTGGGTAAGAAACTTTATTTTCTGCGTTCCCTCAAACAGATCAGCGACACCGTGGAGGACTATGGACCTTCATTCTGGGATTGGGAGGATCAGCTGGGTGAGGCGCTCCATGACGAAACCTATGCCGATGTGATTCACAAGTTCGGCGAGATTACCGACCCACAGG
>JBEHXD010000293.1:0-6980 GCA_048498875.1 Verrucomicrobiota bacterium | reverse complement strand
ATCGAGAGACCGATGCGACGGGCTTCGCGGTCGATCTTGATGACGCGGGCCTGAACTTCCTGGCCGGGCTTCAAGACGTCCTTCACCTTGTCGACGCGGTCTTCCTGGATCTGGCTGATGTGCACGAGGCCATCGATGCCGTCCTTCAGTTCGACGAACGCGCCGAAGGTGGTGACCTTCGAGATCACACCGGGAACCACGTCGCCGATGCGGAAGAAGCTGTCGATGTCCGTCCATGGATCGGTCGCGAGCTGCTTCATGCCAAGGCTGATGCGCTGCTGGTTCGGATCGACGTCGAGGACGATGGCGTCCACTTCGTCGCCCTTCTTGAGCATCTCGGACGGATGATTGATCTTGCGGGTCCAGGACATGTCGGAGACGTGCACCATGCCGTCGATGCCTTCCTCGAGTTCCACGAACGCACCGTAGGTGGTCATGTTGCGGACCTTGCCGCGAACGCGGGCGCCGACCGGATAGTTGTGGCGAACCATGTCCCACGGATTTGGCTCCAACTGGCGGAGACCGAGGGAAATCTTCTGTTCGTCGCGCTGGATGCCGAGAACGACGGCATCGAGTTCCTGACCGACCTTGAGGAGTTCGGACGGTTTGCTGATGCGCTTCGTCCAGGACATTTCGGTGATGTGCACGAGACCTTCGACGCCCGGCTCGAGTTCGATGAACGCGCCGTACGGAACGAGATTGACGACTTTGCCGTGGATCTTGGAACCGACCGGGAACTTGTGGTCGATGTTGTCCCACGGATTGTTCTTGGTCTGCTTGAGACCGAGCGACACGCGTTCTTTCTCGCGGTTGATGTCGATGATCATCACTTCGATCTCTTCGCCCTGCTTCAGCAGTTCCGAAGGATGGCCGATGCGGCCCCAGCTCATGTCGGTGATGTGCAGCAGGCCGTCCATGCCGTCGAGATCGATGAACGCACCGAAATCGGTAATGTTCTTAACGATACCCTTGCGGACCTGGCCAGGTTGCAGCTTCTCGAGGAGATCGCGGCGCTTGTTGACGCGCTGTTCTTCGATGAGCTCGCGGCGCGAGAGAACGATGTTCTGGCGCTCGTGATTGATTTTGAGAACCTTGAAGTCGTAGGTCTGGCCGACGTACTGATCGAGATTCTTCGGGGGCTGGATGTCGATGTGCGAGGCAGGCAGGAAGGAATCGACGCCGATCGAAACGATCAGGCCGCCCTTGACCTTGGCCTTGACGCGGCCGGCAACGACAGCGCCTTCCTGGCACTTCTGGAGAATATTTTCCCAGTTCTTCTTTTGTTGGGCCTGCTCGTAAGAGAGGACGGGATTACCCTCCTTGTCTTCGAGCTTCTCGAGGATGACCTCGATCGGCGAACCAATCTGGAGTTCACCGAGATCGGAAAACTCATTGGCTGGGATGACGCCTTCAGCTTTGCCGCCGATATCGACGACGACTTCATTGGCGCGGATTTCAGTGATGACGCCCGAAACGATTGAGCCTTCCTTCAATTTGTCGAAGGCGCTCTGGGCGAGCAATTCTTGCATTAACGAACTCATGATAACTGTAGTCGGACGACACGTATTTGCTCCAAAACACGTACCTTCCGGGGAACCCTTGCGGGTTCATGGTTGAGGGTTGAACTGTCGGCCAAACCGGTGGGAGCGACGCGACAACACCGGCCTGACTTGAGAACGTCGCGTAAGGGGTAAAACGTCCCCAATCACGCGAGCGTCAGCAAGCGTAAAAATCAGGGTTTTTCAGATACTTTTGGCGTCTCAGCAGACGCCTTGATCGCCCCATTTTCCTGCAATACCTGCTCCAAGGCGGCGAAATACAGTCCGTACAGACTGTGGGTCGGCAAATCCTGTTTGCTCACACCACCGGGGAAACTGCCCTCGGTGTTTTCGGACACCAGGAGTGACGCTTGGATATCGCCTTCCGGAGTTTCGGTAAGCTGAAGCTGCATCGTGGTTTGGCGGGTATCGCGAGTGGCGTCGCCCGGGCGGATCGGCGCATAGCCTTCGACCACACCTTTATCAAAGGACGTATGTCCCACCAGCAACCCGACATTTTTCACGGCCGTTTGTGCGGCTTTGAAAACCGCTCGTTTGTCGGCCGCGTAGACCCGAATCTGCGGCGGTACTGCCGTAAAACGGTCATGTACTCGTGTAGGCACCGAGTCCATGGAATCACATCCACCCAGGAATGCGGCAAAGCTGCCGAGCAACAAAACGAGAAGGAATTTCATAAAAAGTGAGGTGATCCGACCGCTCAAGCCGGCTGTTGTTGCGAGAGACAGTGCAAAGTACCGAGTCCCCAAATCATGTGGTAGCAGTCGATCGGAATGATTTCGCGGCCTTTGAAACAACCCGCCAGAATCTCACAGACTTCGGCGTCGCGCTTCTTCTGGCGGAATTGCGGCACCAGCACCGCGCCGTTGATGATGAGAAAATTGGCATAGCTCGCCGGCACCTGCTGCCCGCGGAATCCAAACGGTTTCGGCATCGGCAGTGTGACGATCTCGAATTTCCTGCCCGCCGGGGTGCGGAAATTTTTCAACCGCTCCAGATTTTCCTCGAGTAATTTGTGATTCGGATCGCGCTGGTTTGATTCCACCGCCGTAACGAATCCGTCCGTCTTGAAGAACCGCGTGATATCGTCGATGTGCCCGTCGGTGTCGTCGCCGATGATGCCTTCGTTCACCCACAGAACCGTTTTAATGCCGAGATAATCCTTCAGGTTTTGTTCGATCTGCTCGCGCGACAGGTGCGGATTACGGTTCTTGTTCAACAGGCACTGCTCGCTGGTGAGCAAAAGGCCTTCGCCATTCACGTCGATCGAACCGCCTTCGAGCACCATGTTATTTTCGAAGCGCCGTATTTTAAGCTTCTGCGCGATGCTCGGCGGAATCTTGTTATCGAGGTCGTAAGGCGGGTATTTGCCGCCCCAGGCATTATGCACCCAATCGGTCACCGCCACTTCGCCGGTGCGATCATTCTTCACGAAAATCGGGCCGTGATCGCGACACCACGCATCGTTGGTTGGGTGATTATAAAATGTCACCCGTGCCATGTCGGCACCGGCTTGTTCGCAGAGGCGTTTGGCCCGCGCCTGGAGGCGTGTGGCGCAATTGATTCGCACCGCCTCGAAGCGGCTGATTTGCGCCACGATGCCGGCAAACACCTTGGGAATTGGACGAAACTGTCCCGGCCAAGTGGCCAGATTATGCGGCCAGGAAAGCCACACGGCGTCCTGCGGTTCCCACTCTGCCGGCATGCGAAAGCCGAGAGCGGACGGAGTCTTTTGCGCGGCCATGAGTTAGTCGATAAAGCGCTTGGTCAGGTCGCCATACGCGTCGATCCGGCGGTCGCGCAAGAACGGCCAGTGCGTGCGCGTGACGTCCACTTTGCCGAGATCGACCTCCGTCAGCAGAATCTCCTCCTTGTCCACGCTGGCCTTGGCCAGGATCTGGCCGCTCGTTCCGGCCACGAAACTCTGGCCCCAAAACTCCAGCCCGTCGCCGCCAATCGGGGTTTCCAGCCCGATCCGGTTGATCGCCGCTACGTAACAGCCGTTGGCCACGGCATGGCCGCGATGGCTGATTTCCCACGCGCCGTGCTGATTCGGACCGTACTCTTCCTTCTCGCTCGGATGCCAGCCGATCGCGGTCGGATAAAACAAAATTTCCGCACCTTGCAGCGCCGTGAGTCGCGCGCCCTCGGGATACCATTGGTCCCAGCACACGAGCACCCCGATTTTTCCGTACTTCGTTTGCCACGCCTTGAAGCCGGTATCGCCCGGCGTGAAATAAAACTTCTCGTAGAACAGCGGATCATCCGGAATGTGCATTTTGCGGTAGATCCCGAGCAATTTCCCGTCGGCGTCGATTATCACCGCCGTGTTGTGGTAAAGGCCCGCCGACCGTTTTTCGAACAGCGAGGCGACAATCACCACCTTGTGCTTCTTGGCCAGCTTCTGGAAAGCGACCGTGCTTGGTCCCGGAATGGGCTCCGCAAGTTTAAAATATTCGTGATCTTCTTTCTGACAGAAGTACTGGGAGCGGAAAAGTTCCTGGGTGCAGATGATCTTTGCCCCCTTCTTTGCGGCCTGTTCGGTCAGGGCCAGCGCTTTCTTCAGGTTCTCGGCCGGATTGGCGGAACATGCGTGTTGTAAAAGGCCTAGAGTAACTTTCATGGCGGATAAATTTTTGATGAAACCGGACGATATAGAACATCAGCGAACGCCTCGGCACGCCAATTACAAGAAATCTCTGTTAAATCGAGCTCGTAGAACTCTTGCGAACAAGGCTTTGACAAACCGCAGTCTAATTGTAAAAGAATTCAGTCGGTTCCAATCCCACCCCACACTCCCAACTATGTGCGCAGAACCCCGCCCGCTAATTGTCGCAGTCGAAGACGAGCCTGAATTGCTAAACATCATCACCGAGCAACTCGAAGTCGCCGGGATGCATGTCCAGGCTTACAACCGCTGCGCGCCGGCCCTCCGTTTTCTTCAGCATAATTTTGCCAACCTGCTGTTGCTCGATCTCACGCTGCCCGATCTGAACGGCTTCGAAATGCTGAAGGAGCTGAAGCAGCAGGACATCAATGTCCCGGTCATTTTCCTGACGGGCAATTCGATGGAGTCGGACAAGATCAAGGGCCTGAACATGGGCGGTGACGACTACATCACCAAGCCATTCAGCTACCTCGAACTGGTCGCGCGCATCAACGCCGTGCTGCGTCGTGCGGAATCCAACAAGGACTTTAATGTCACGAAGAACGTAAAGACGACCGATGGTCCGTTTCCGTTTTTGGGGGCTCAGGTTCACCCCGATAGGCTGGAGATTTCCTTCCCCAACGGGAAAATCCATAAGATCGGACGAAAGGAACTGGGTATTATCGCTTATCTGAATTCCCACATCGCCGTGGTGATCACCCGCAAGGAACTCATCCATTCGGTCTGGGGTATTCATGCAGACATCCGCAGCCGCTCGCTCGATCAGTACATCGTGAAAATCCGCGCGGCCTTCGAAGAAAACGGCCTTTCCCTCGACAGCTTCAAGACGGTCCACGGCATCGGCTACATCTTCGAGCCGGACAAGCCGACGGGCTGATGAAAGGTAGGGCGGATTATCCCTAATCCGCCGCTCAGGATTTGCGTCGCACGTCGAACCAGCGGATTAGGGATAATCCGCCCTACCGACAAATCCTGCTCAACCCAGCAGCAGCTCCCCCTGCCCGCCTCCGTATCGTTTCTTCGCCTCGGCCAGGCTGGATTTCATTTCGAGCGACTCCAGCAGTGAAAATAATTTCGCGTGTTCGGCCGTGCCCTTTGCCTCGATCAGCGGCAGGGGCGACTCGGCACGCAACGTCGTGAGCTTCAGATTCAGGCGCAGCGCCTCCGCCTTCTGACCGACCAGTTCGCGAAACCGTTCGGGTTTCAACGCCGCGGCATTCGCAATGATGCCTTCGAGATCCTTGTGATCGGTGAACCATTTCACCGCTGTTTTCGGGCCCACGCCGCTGATGCCGAAAATATTGTCCGACGTGTCGCCAATCAGCGCGAGGTATTCGGCGATGCGCTCGGGCGGCACGCCAAATTTCGCCACCACCCCGGCGGTATCGAGCAGGCGCCAGCCCAGCTTCGGGTTGGCCGTAGGCGGCGGCAGCAGAATCTTGATGCGCTCGTCGACGCACTGCGCGAAATCCTTGTCGGCACTCACGATTATCACGTCGTGCCCCGCTTTCGCCAGCGCCCGCGCTTGCGCGGCGACCAGATCATCCGACTCCACCCCGTCCATCTCGACGCCCACCAGGCCCATGGCCCGCGTGAGTTCCTTGATCAGGGGAAACTGTTTTTCGAGTGGCTCGGGCGTGTCTTTGCGGTGCGCCTTGTATTCGGGATGAAGCGCCAGCCGGTCCTGCGAGCCGCCAAGGTCGAAAAATACCAGCATGGCATCGGGCTTCTCGTCGTCCTGCAAACGCCAGAGGGTCTTGATCCAGCCGTGCAGGGCGCCGGTGGGAAATCCGTCCGTCCGGGTAAGTTCCGGCATCCCGTAAAAGGCGCGAAAAGCGAGGTTATATCCGTCGAGCAGAAGCCACTTTGCCATGCCCGTAGCGAAACTGAAACCGCTGCCGGGTAAAACTATTTCCGATCAAATCCTCGCCGGTGCCGGTCCTTCATCCAAAGCCTGATTTCCGACTGAACCGATATCCGGGAACTCCCCTTTCTGCTCTTGCAGATTATCGCCGCCTGAACTTTTCTCGGCCCTATCTCGCGATTCCCCCACTCGCGCCGAAAGTTCGTTTCATCCACTCATGTTTTTTCGGCCCGCATTTTACTGCGCCTTTTCCCCTGCTCTCACCCTGTTCCGGTGCCACCGTGCGATCCTGGTAGTGGTCGCGTTGGCTTTCCTGCCCGCTTACGGTCAGGTTCACATCCTCGAGGCCGCACCGCCTGAGCTGCTTGAATCAGGAGTTCCTCCCTTTGCCGTGTTTGGCACGGAATCGCTGGGCCTGAGCTCGCCTCCCACCGATCTCCATATCCTGCCGGATGGACGCCTGCTGTTGTTTGCCTCCCGCCAGATCGTGTTGGGCGACGGCGTCCGCTGGGATTTGTTTCCGCAGGCCTCCGGCGAAAAAACCCTGACCACCCTCGGTTTGGCGGTGGACCGCGAAGGGAAAATTTTCATGGGTTCACCCGGAGGATTCGCGCGCGTGGATTTTGGCGAAGACGGATTCTGGCGGGCAATTCCAGTCGCGCCGTGGCCGGCCGGTGAAAACCCCAATCGTCCCGTGCCGCGTTCCGCCATCTCCGTCGGCGACGAATGGTTCTGGCACAGCGGCAGCGGTTCCGTGATCGCCTGGCATCCGGGCCAGACCGCCCACCTCGCGGGCGAAGCCAACATGGTGGAGCATATTTTTTCGTTTAAGAACAATCTCTACCTGAGCGAGCAGACAGAGGGTGAACTCTACCACCTGCACGGCGAAAAA
>JBEHXD010000292.1:0-6995 GCA_048498875.1 Verrucomicrobiota bacterium | reverse complement strand
TGTATCCGCCAGGGTATCGGGAAGGGTTTGCAGGCCGCGGACGAAGGAAATGACCGGCGTTGCTCCAGTCGGCTCGCCGCGCGCGCGTTTTTCCCGCGCTTCATGGCGAAATCCGCGCAGCAGTGAGCCATGGCTTCGCTCGAGTTGCCACAGGCGGGGGAAGGCGTATCGCGCGGAAAGTTTCTCCGGATCGCCCGCGTAGATGCCGGCGACGAACGGGTTCAACGCATAATCCACCACTTCCTGTCCGAAGTGGGCGCCGATAAAACCGGACAGGCTGGTGTCGGTGGTTCGAACCCGCGGGCGGGTGAGCAGCTCGGACAAAACCCGCGCCCGGGCCCGCAGGGAAAACAGCGGGGAAGTGAGCAGTCCCGGCGGAGAAAGCGGAACGGTGACGAGTTTCCCATCCCGCAGGATAAAGCGCTTTTTCGCCGCGGGGTTGGCGGTGAGCCGCTGGCGGTCGAGTCCGAGTTCCGATACCAGCGCGGCAACCTGCGGGGTTTGCTGCAGTGAATTTGGTCCGCCCTCGATCAACCAGCCGTCTTTTTCCAGACTCGTGATCGCTCCGCCGATGCGCGCGCTTTTCTCGAAAACGGTGACCGCCAATCCCGCGCGATGCAGTTGCCGCGCCGCCGACAAACCGGTGATGCCCGCCCCGACGACCGCGATGGACTTCGGTTCCGATGCGGACATCTCAAGACTTCCAGTTGACGACGGTATTAACGAGTTCGTCGACACACTCCAGTCTGGCCTGGGGCATGATGCCGTGTCCCAGGTTGAAAATATGACCCTTGGCGCCGCCCATGGTGGTGAGCAGGCCCGAGGCTTCACGACGGACGATTTCCGGAGTGGTATTCATCAACACCGGATCGAGATTGCCCTGAAGCGCGATGTTTCCCGGCACGAGTTTGCGCACGATCCCGAGGTCCACGGTCCAGTCGACGCCGAGCACCCGGGCGCCGCTGAAAGCCTGATCGGTGAATTGGGAAGGCGTGCCCTTGGCGTACAGGATGATGGGGAAATCCTTCGGTAACGCGGCGATGATTTCGCGAATCCAGTGCAGGGAGGCCGCCTCGTAGTCCTGACCTGCCAGCAGTCCGCCCCATGAATCGAAGATCTGGATCGCGTCCGCGCCGGCGCGGATCTGCATTTGAAAATACTCGATCAGGGCGGCGGTGAGCTTGGCGAGGAGCGCGTTGAAGAAGGGACGATCCGAGTAAAAGATGCTTTTGCTGCGTTCGAAATCATCCGCGCTGCCGCCCTCGAGCATGTAGGTGGCGAGGGTCCACGGCGAACCGCCAAAACCCAACAGGGCTTTTTCGTTCTTCAACTCGGTCTTCACGCGGCTGAGCGCGGCGCCCACATAAGCCAGCCGGTCCGCGACGCCTGCGACCGTGAGTTGGTCGAGCTGGGCCTGGGTTTCCAGGCGGAAATCCATCTCGATGCCGCCGGTGTCGCGAAACTTGTAGCCCTGGCCCATCGCTTCCGGAATCACGAGGATGTCGGAAAAGATGATGGCGGCATCGAAGGCAAACCGGCGCAGCGGTTGCAGCGTGACCTCCGCGGCCAGTTCCGGCGTCTTGACCATTTCGAGAAATGAACTTTTCGCCTTCAACTCGCGATATTCCGGCAGATAGCGTCCGGCCTGTCGCATGATCCAGATCGGCGGGCGATCGAGCGGTTGACAGGCAATGGCGGCGAGGAAGCGTTCGCGGGAGGTCATGGAGTGGGAAGTGGGTGGCGGGTGGGCAACTCCGATCAGGTTTGGACCCAATCGCGGGGTTTCAGGAAGATATCGTATAGACGGGCTTCGGGAGTTCCTGGTTCCGGTTTCCAATCATAACGCCACGCCACCAGCGGCGGGAGCGACATCAGGATCGATTCCGTGCGGCCTCCACTTTGAAGACCGAAGTGGGTGCCGCGGTCCCATACGAGGTTGAATTCCACGTAGCGTCCGCGCCGGTAGAGCTGAAAATCGCGCTCCCGCGCATCATATGCGGTCGCCTTGCGTTTTTGCACGAGGGGCAGATAGGCGGGGAGAAAGGCGTCGCCCACCGAGCGCATGAGGCCGAAGCCACGGTCAAACCCGCCCTCGTTGAAATCGTCGAAAAAGATTCCGCCCACGCCGCGCGCCTCGTTCCGGTGCTTCAGGAAAAAGTAATCGTCGCACCAGCGTTTGAATTTCGGAAAAAGTTCCGGCCCGTGCAAATCGCAGGCGGCTTTTGCCGTGCGATGCCAATGGACGGCATCTTCCTCGAACCCGTAATACGGCGTGAGGTCGAAGCCTCCGCCGAACCACCAGACGGACGTTTCTCCCTCGCCCGCGAGAAAAAAACGCACGTTGGCGTGGCTGGTCGGCACGTAGGGATTGCGCGGGTGGATGACCAGGGAAACGCCGAGGGCGTGAAACGGCTTGCCGGCGAGTTCCGGACGCGACGCGGTGGCGGAGGGCGGGAGCCTGGTGCCGCTGACATGGGAAAAGCCCACGCCGGCCTTTTCAAACACGCGGCCTTCGCTCAACACCCGCGAACGCCCGCCGCCGCCTTCGGGGCGGACCCACGAGTCTTCCTGAAATTTTTTCCCGCCGTCCTCGGCCTCAAGTGCGGCACAGATGGTATCCTGCAAACCGAGCAGGTAGGTGCGGGCGGCATTGAGATCGGGGGGCATGTTGGATTCGTTTAAAGGCTGCGCCCGCTGATCCGCCGGTTGGCGTGGGCAGAAAAGGGAACGGGGAGCGGGATGATGCCGGGCACGGGACAATTGTATTCGCGGCTTGAGGGCGAAGTCGAGAAGGAGAACGGGGCGCGGATAACGATTAGGGAGTGTTTTCAAACCGGCATCTTCGCTTCTTTGTCATGAGGGTGGAACCTGACCTCCGGGCAGGTTTTCCAAGCGTACGTCAAACCAGCGCGCCCGGAGGTCACGCTCCACCTTCCGGATTTAAAGTCCGGTCTGTGTCGATTACCCGGTGACGGATCGGCCCCGCTTGACGACTTTGCTATGTTGAGGGTGGACAGCTCGCGCAACGCGACCTTTCCTAACCACCCGCTGATGAATTCCGCCGTGCTTACGACCATTGCCGCCACCGGTTTTACCGTGGCGTTTTTCCATGCGGCGATTCCGACGCACTGGCTGCCGTTTGTATTGGTGTCGCGGGCACGCGGCTGGAAACGGGGCAAGACCCTCGCGGTTTCGGCGTTGGCGGGACTGGGTCACGTGGCGCTGACCAGTTTGCTGGGCCTCGTGATTGCGTGGTTCGGTTTCCAATTGGATGACCACGCCCAGAATCTTTTTCCCCGGATTGCGGGTGGGGTGTTGCTGGCGATCGGGGCGTTCTATTTTTGGCGTCAATGGAGCGGTCGGGGGGTGATGCATCACCATCCTCCCGGCGGACACCATCAGGCGAGCAGTCAATGCGGGCATTCGCACACGCACAGCCATTGGGATGATGAGCTCAAGGAAAGCGAACTCGTCTCAAAAAAATCCGGCGACTGGGCGGCGATCGGCGGGCTCTTCATGATGCTGACGCTTTCCCCGTGCGAAGGTTTTTTGCCGTTTTATTTGTCCGGCGTGCAATTCGGCTGGCGCGGTTTTGTGGTCCTGAGCGCGATCCTGGCCCTCGGTACGCTCGCGGGCATGCTCGTGTTTACGTGGCTGACCCTCGTGGGGCTCGAGCGTGTGCAGGTGCAGAAATTCGAGCGCTATGAGGCGGCGATGCTCGGCAGTATTTTTGTCGCGCTGGGATTGCTGCTGCTGCTTTTCGAGCACAGTCACTGAGCCCGGAAGCCGTTGCCTGGGTCTGCTGGAAAGCCCCGGGTAGGGCGCGTTATCCTTAACGCGCCGTCAGCGTTCACGAATACACTTAACGTTATCGATCGTCCTGAACGGCGGATTAGGGATAATCCGCCCTACCTGCGCGGAAAGTGACGCGAGAATCGGGTTCACGCGTTTGGTTTAAGATACGCCTAAGCGGCCGCCCCGGAGCTGCGCCACTTGTTGAGCGGCAGCTGGGCCAGCCCGATGACGAAAAGCTGGCTGATGATAAAAATGATCAGCCAGGTGAAGGCGCCTTCCATAAAACCGTAATTGTGCAGGCCGACGCCGAGCATGTTGGTGCCGAACCAGCTCCAGCTGGTGACGACATTGCCAAAAATCGCAAGGCACATGAGGCCGCGTTGCTTCACCATGCCGCTCCAGCGGGCGTGGAGGATGATGGCGTTCCAAAGCACGATGATCACCGCGCCGTTTTCCTTCGGATCCCAACCCCAGAAACGTCCCCACGATTGATCGGCCCAGATTCCGCCGAGCACGGTGCCGACGAGACTGCACAGCGTGGCAAAACAAACGATGCCATAAGCCATGGTGGGGAGCAGCCGCATCAATCCTTCGCGCTTTTCCCGGGTGAGACCGAATGGAATGGCGATACAGGGGGAAACGATGACAGAGAACAGCAGAACCTGCCAAAGAGGGAGTTTTCGTTCCCCCATGCCCCCCTCGGCAACGTACAGGAAGACGTAAATGAAACCCAGGAATCCCGCCAGGAAGGTTGCGGCGTAGCCGGTCGTCACGACCAGAACGTGTGTGGAGAGCCAGAGATTGGTGTCCAGTACCGCCCGCATCATTTCCAGCGTATCGCCGCTCAATGAAAGATGGTGGGCGATGAGCAAGGTGATAAAGCCCACCATTCCCGCGACGACCGACCCGATGGCATTGCGATAAAACGTTTCAAGGATCAGACAGAGCGCCACGACTCCCCAACCCACGAAGAGGGCCGATGAGTAAAGATTCGTGACCGGCGGCCGGCCTTCGAGCCACATGCGGGTGAGGATTCCCGCGGTGGCGACAATAAAGGCCACCAGTACCAGATAAAAAGCCGACTTTCCCAACGTTTCCGGCCACAGAAGCCACGAGAAGATCGCGACGAAAAATGCGCCGGCGTAAAGCGTCATGCTCTTGTAGAAAGGCTCGCTGGCATTGAACCGGGTTTCGATGTCGCTCTTTTTCAACTGCGGTTCGAAACGCTTGGAAAGCTGCTCGCGAAAAAGCCGGGTGATTTCGTTGAACTGATCCGCCTGCTTGCCGCGCCAGGCATGGCCGAGGGCGGCATACGCCATGATATTGGGGTTCACCTTGCCGGTTTTGAAAGTCTCGAGCAGGGTGTGGCCGACCGATTGCCAGGCGGCGGGATTTTGCTCCTCGTCGGCAGGAGGTACGGCGAGCAAATAGCCCATCTTGTCCATGAAGTCGTACCGTTCGGCCATCGTCATCATGGCCTTGTAGGCTTCCTCGTTGGCCGGCTCATTTTTTTGTTTGGCCCTGACGGCTTCGACGCCGGCGGGGAGCGCCTTTTGGAATTTGACCAGTTCGTCGAGGAAATCAGGACTGTCGGGAGCCTGGGCGCTGAACTTGACTTTTTGATAGAGAAGCACGCGGTCGCGCAACTGGACGGCGGCGCGTTGAAACGGGGTGCGCGCCTGGGCATCGATCGGCTCCGCGAGTTGGGCCTGGCGATCAAGCTCGGCAAGTTTTGGCTCGATCTTCTGAAACGAGAAGCGGGTGCGGGTGCCTGGCACGAAGTCCGCAATGGCGAGCACGCGCAGCACGGGGTTGTCGTACTGGATTTTGGTGTCGGCCTCGGTAATTCCCATCAGCGTGAGCAATTCGGGGGAATCCGTGGCGCTGATGCGGAATGTCGGATAAGTGTCGGCTTTCTCCGGGTCGAACAGCAGGTCGGCCAGCCACTCGGTGGGACTTGCCACGAACGGCTCGGGGATGGTTGGATCGCTGACCCGCTGGCGGCCCTGGATGACAAGCAGCGTGGTGCGGGCGACCGTATCCAGTGGCTTGATGCGTCCGTTGACCAACACCGGCAACCGGCCGAAGGCGGCAAGATCAAAGGTGCCGGGTTCGACCTTGGGTGTGAGAAACACCGCAGCCAGTACATAGCCGAGACCGAGAATCAGAACCAAAAGAGGAGTGAGACGTTTCATTACTGGTAGCGAGTATCGAGTAGTGGGTAGGGAGTAGGTGATGGAGCCGATGGCATGATGCTCGATGGTCGCTACCCGCTCCTCGCTACTCCTTTTGCCGCCCGTTTTTGAATGAAGCCAATCAGATGCATGCCGAATTGGATGACGAGGCCGAGGGCCATCAGGATGCAGGAAATGTAGGGCAGTTCCCAGCTGGGGTTGCGGACCACTTGCAAAATGGTGGTGTGTTCGCCCTCGTAGCTGGCCTGGTAGAATGTAAGCCCCGAGTAGCGTAGCGGGTTGTTCATGTAGATGAGGATTTCGCGGTCCTCATGGGTATCATCGCTTTTCAAACGAACGCGGCTGGCGAAGTTTTTGGGGATTTCGGTGCCCGCGTATTTCTCGTGGGTAAATTTGATCAGGTTGAGCGAAAATGGCCGGTAGTAGCGCTTGAAGCGCAACTGGAGTTCCCAGGTGCGGCCCTGATAGGTGAAGGTTTGCGGCATCCCAAGCATGGGCGCGAGCAGCCAGGTGCCCTGCGATCCTTCAGTGCCGATGATTTCAATATTGGCGGCGGGCTCGTTGCGTTCGTCGGTTTTATAGGTGAGCGGCAGCGGGATTAACGCAACCCGTGGTCCGATGCCCTGGGTGGCGATGGCGGGGGCGGCGTTCGGGACCTGGTCGCGCATCTGCATCGTTGCATTGGCGTAGTAGTCGCGAACATGGACCTGGAAGGGAAGTTTCGGATGCTGCAGGGTGCCGCCGTCGACGAGCACGGCCTGCGGAATGGCCACCACTTCGTTGAAAGCCGGATCGGTGGTATCGAGCACGGCCAGTTCGACGTCGCGGTAACTTTCCGAATAATTTTTGGTTTCCCCTTCCTCGAGCCGCATCTGATAATCCTCCTGCATCAGCCCGGTCAGCAGTTCGCCAACCAGCAGCAGGATCAGCCCGAGATGGGTCAGGAAAATGCCCGCCTTCCGCCAGGTCATCTTGAAGCGATAGACATGCGCGGCGATGAGGTTG
>JBEHXD010000291.1:0-7007 GCA_048498875.1 Verrucomicrobiota bacterium | reverse complement strand
TTGTTGAAGTCGCCGACTCCAGCGATCTGCTGCCAGTAATAAGTTCCGAGACTGACGCTGGCACCCAAGGTGGTACCGTCCATGAACTGCACCTTCTGTTCCCCGGTCGCGATGTTTTGCCACAGCAAGTCGGTCTTCCCATCGCCGTTGAAGTCGCCGGTGCCGGTAATCGTCCACTCCAGCGAAACAATGCCCAAGTCCACGCCGCTCGTGAGCGCAGTCCCATTCATCAAATAAATGTACCGCTGACCGGTCACCCGGTTTTCCCACATGATGTCCGTTTGACCGTCTTCGTTGAAATCGGCAGCGGCTACGATCCACCATTCTGGAGAAATAATTCCAAGACTGACGCCGGACATGAAGTTGGTCCCGTCCATCAGATATATGTATCGCTCCCCGGTAACGCGGTTTTCCCAGACCACGTCCGTTTTCCCGTCGTGGTTGAAGTCACCAGTCGCAGCCATGACCCAGTCCAAAGAAATCGTACCAAGAGTTGTTCCTGTCAAAAAACTAGCGCCATTCATCAGGTAAATATACCGTTCCCCGGTCAGACGATTTTGCCAGATGACGTCGGGCTTTTGATCCCGGTTAAAGTCGGCGCCAATATTTGTGGGATTTACGCTCAGCGAGGCGGCGTTGCTCACGACACTTCCCGTGGCATTGGAAACCATGCAGCGATACTTGGTGCCCTGCAGGGCTGGCGTTGCCGAGGAGATCGTGAGTGTGGCGGTCTGGCTTCCCTGGTAGGTCGCATTGTCCGCAAGGGTGCTCCAGGTGTTTGAGCCTGCGGGTGACAGCTGCCAACTGTAGGCGAGCAAACCTCCGCCCATGGCTTCAATGGTGAACACTGTAGTGGCGGATTGATTGACCGCATGGGATACGGGTTGAGCGGTGATGGTCGGCGAGGGGAGGGCAAGGCCCGCTGACGAAAGTCCATAAAATGCCAGGGCATCTCCTTTTTGGATGATCAGCTTGTTCGCGGTGGCATTGAATGCGCTTACATTGGTCGATTGCGGCATCGTGAAAGCGACCTTTTGCTGCACCGTATCGTACACTTTGGTGGCGCCGAATGCGTACCTCCCGTCGGGGCTTGCGCTGAAAATATCCTCGGGAGCCGACCACAACCAGTTCAAGGCGGCATCAAAAACCGCTCCGGCCCAAAAGATGCGGCTTCCGTCCGAGGAAACGACAACGGTTCTTGAACCGTAGTAGTAAAATGGGTTTCCGCGAGCGTGACCGACTTCATACATGATATCCCCCACGGTATCGAATTTGTGGAGCTCGGCACCCGAACTGTTGTTGTCTCCGTGATAATAATACCGCTTGGTCGGATCGTATTGTCCGCCGCCTTCGCGGGCAAAATTGCTCCCCAGCAGGGTGGAGCTCGTGGTATCGTAAATGCTCACGTTGATCCATTGATCGTAGTTTTCGATCATGACCCGGCCCGAACCGCCGGCAGAGACGCGATAAACATCACCGCTGCCATAGCCGATTTGAGCGGCGGGCTGGAAGATATAGGTCCGGATTGGATTCAAGGTGGAGCGGTCCAGGGCGAGCAACCGGCCCTCCTTCCAGTTGGTGACATACAATCGATTGTCAGCGGCATGGATCGCCAGATCGGTGACGTTTGTCCCCACGGGGGCGGCCCTCAGGATCCGCTCCGTCTGGCTGTCAATTTCCAGGAGATAAGCGGAGGGGGTGGACGGGGCCTCGCTTATGGCATACACCTTCGATGAGGCAGGTTCGGATTTTAACTGGGTGAGCAAAAGTGGATCGACGCGAAGTTTCACCGGAACAACCACGGTCGCATCCGCATTATAAATGAAAATGTTCGCCTGATAGAGGGCGACCGGGATGGTCGATGCATCGAGCGACACCTGGAGGGTTGCCGGAGTCGAACCGCTGGAGCGGTCGAAATGAATCCATGGCGCGTCGGTGCCCACCGACCAGGACGCGCCGTTGGTGGCGGATGAGAGGTCCAGGGAAATGGGATAGTTGGTGTGTCCGTGAACGGTCCCGACATCGATCGAGGTCAGACTCGGAACCAGGTTCGAGACCTGGAACGATTGCACGTCGCCGACCGCGACTTCATTGCCAACCACGATATCGACTCTCCAGAAATAGCGCTGCCCCGAAATGAGGTGGGTGGTCAGATTGATGAAGGCACTTGAAACCTGGCCAAGGTATTCGGATGAGCCGACGGTCGCGGATTGCACCGAGGCTTGGGAAGCGCCAAGATAAACGCGGTAACCCGTAGCTCCCGCCATGGGACTCCATTCCAGTTTGGCGGGAGAAAAAACAATGGCTCCATCAGCGGGAACACGCGATTTGCCAGGTAAAGCTGCGTTGGGCAGGCTGTGGAATCCCAGCCCGGCACCTTGCTGGAACACCAGCTGGCCGGTCGACGAATTAAACGCGCTCGTGATGGTGGTGACCGGCATGTTGTCCACGATTTGCCGGGTCGCGACGTCGTAAATTTTTGTATCGCTGAAGGCATAGCGTCCATCGGACGAAGTGCTGTAGATTTCCGTCCCAATCGCCCACTCGACGTTCAAGTTCGAATCAAAGATAGACCCGTTCCAGTAAATGCGCTGCCCGTTTTCGGAGATCACAATATTGGGCGATCCATAACCGCTCAAAGCCCCACCTTCCGATTTGGAAACTTCCTGGAGCACATCACCCGCTGAATCCAATTTATGAATCGAAGACCCGGTTGTATTGCTATCTGCATGGTAGTAATAACGCTGGTCTGAACTGTAAACTCCGCCTCCCACGCGTTCGTTGAGGGTGTTCAGGATTGCTCCGGAGGACGTGTCAAAAATGGAAACGTTAACCCACTGGTTGCCTCCTTCCACGATGAGGCGTCCCGCACCACCAGCGGAGACCCGGTACACATCCGCCGGGGTGTAGCCGCCTCCGCCGGGAGGAACCGCATAACTCTTCTCCAGGGTAAAACTTGCCCGGTTGATGGCCAGGAGTGAACCCGCCTTCCAATTCGGTATGTAAATCCGGCCGTCCTTGGCGTGGATCGCCAAATCGGTGACTCCTGTTCCGACCCGCACCGCGCGGTCGATTCGTTTGAACAGGGTATCTATCTCCAGCAAATACGCGCGCGACGATCCGGTGAAGGCACTGGCGCCCTCCTCGCTGATGGCGTAGGCCTTGGAGGTGCCCGGTTCACTTCTTATAATGGTGAGAGCCAGTGGATCAACTTGAAGACGCACCGGCAGACTGAACATTCCGTCAGGTCCCGTGATATAAATGCTGCCCTGGTTGAAACCGGCGGGCAGCAATGAGGCGTCCAGATTGATTTGGAGGCTGGCAGGAGTGACTCCGGCGGAGAGATTGACGGTGATCCACGGATCCGAGGTGGTGGCGGTCCAGGATTTGCCGGGTGTGGCCGACGACAGGGTGAGATCGAACCGATGTGTTCGATTACCGGATACGGTGGTCGTGGTTATTTCGGAAAGGGTTGAAATGATCGCGGCGACCTTGAATTGCATCACTGGGCCCGCAGTGACGATGTCTCCATTGATCGCGTCGACCCGCCAATAGTAAGTGGTCCCGGCGGACAAGGGCGTGGCGATCCCGATGGACGGTCCGGTTACTTCACCCAAATATTCGGGAGAGAGGTTGGTGGCGGCTGATACGACGGCGCTGGAGGTTCCGAGATAAATCCGGTAGCGGTCAATTCCCGCCTGGGGCAGCCATCGTAATCTTGCCGGGGGTTGAACCACCGCACCATTGGCGGGAGACAGCTCCAGTCCCAGGTCGGCGGCCACAATCGCATCGGTCAGATTGAGAGTGCTTATTTTCCGGCTGGTTGCATCGAAGTAGACGAGTCGTGAGTAGTCGGAGGTAATCGCCTGAACGTTTCGCTCCGAACCGAGGTCATGGAGTTTCTTGCCGGTTTTCTGCGAATAAATGCCATTCGAGGTCGCGGCGATTTCTCCGGCCGGTGAAATTGAATAAATGGGGGCGGGGAAGGTCTGCGTCGCGACATTCAGGGAATCCGCGGAGAACTCGAACTGCTTTAAAAAGACGCCGGTGCCGTCGGTCGTCATGAGCGCGGGCGTGTTCAAGGGATCGCGCAAATAATTCGAATAGGAAAGATTCCCGGTCTGGCTCAGGCTGAGCAGGCCGTTGCCGGCGATGGAAAACATCGCGACGTTGGAGCCGGCCAATCCCGCATCCCAGCCATATTGGCCCCAGGCAAAAAGCCGCGTGTGATCCGGATTGGTGACAAAATCACCGAATCCATATCCCCCGTTGTTATTGGGCGCGCTGCCATCGAGCATCAGGGTTTGCAGCACTGTTCGCGTGCTGCGATCAAAAGTCCTCAGGATGGGCGCCCAGGTCCCGTCGGAATAGTAAATGATGCTGCCCGGTCCGTACTGGATATGTCCGGTGAGACCGGTTGATCCCGTATCCGAATAATCACTTCCCAGCGGAATGGTTTCGGTGACGATCGATTGTCCGAGATCGAGGAATGAAATCGATTTGCTTCCGCTGGATATGACGGCCATCTCCTGCCCGTCCGAACGGATGACCATGTCTCCCGGTTTGCTGCCCACCGTGAGACTGCCCAGGTAGGCGTTTTGGATTGGATCAAAGAATACCACTGCGCCGGGCCCGCTCGCAGTTTGCTGCAACCCATAGGTCCGCGATCGGAAGGGATCGTCGGTCAGCGCGATTATGTTTGGAGCGGACACCAGGGCACGAAGGGCGAGGGTCACCACATCCGGGCCGCGAACAATGGTGATGGTGCCCGGATTCACCGAATTGATCAGGGTTTCGGTCGAGAAGTTCAAAATCAGCTCGGAGCGCGCCACATCGATGGCACTATTGACCCAGCTCGCATCCGAAGTGGCGGCAAATGAATTGGGATCCGTCCCGGCGTCGTGGCTGATGGGAATTCTGACCGGAAGATGATTGATTCCGGCGACCACACAAAGATCCATTGAGGTGGACGGCAGGGAAAAAGGAATCGGGCCCGCCACGGTCACAACACTCAGCACGGCTTCGTTACTAACGGCCTGACCGAGGCTGTTCGATAGACGGCAGCGATATCGGTTGCCATTCAATCCCGCCACGTTGCCGCTGATCGTGAGAGCGGCGGTATTTGTTCCCGAGTAGACGCCTCCTTCTGTCAAGTCGCTCCACACAGACGAGCCGGTTGTCGCCACCTGCCACAGGTAGACGATCGGCGTACTGCCACCCGCCACCACCGTAAACTTGGTGCTGCCTCCATTCACGATGCCATGGGAACCAGGCTGGGTGATCACAAACGGTGCTGAAGGGGCGAGATTCACCGTGAGCTTCGCGATGCCCGAGGTGACGGTTCCCGCAGTATTTGAAACAACCACCCCATAGTTTCCGGTATCTGCAGGCAGGGTGCTGGCAATGGTGTAGGAAGTTCCGAAAGCGCCCGCAATATTGGCGCCATTTTTCTGCCATTGATAAGTAAGCGGAGCCGTTCCGGTGGCGACCACACTGAAGCTGGCGCTTTGACCTTGAGTAACGGTTTGGTTGGCCGGAGTGGGGGTGGTGACCGTGGGTGCGATCGGGGCGGGATTGACCGTCAAGGTCGCGGCATTGCTTGCCGTGGCACCCGCGACATTGGTGGCCACACACCGGTATTGGTTGCCCGACAGCGCCGTGGTAGTTGCGGCAATGGTGAGTACGGATGTTCCGGTGCCCGAATAGGCACCGGTGTTGCCGAGGTCAGCCCAGGTTGAGCCGCCGGGCAGTTTGTACTGCCACTGATAGGAGGGACTGGGATTCGCGGTAGTCGCCACCGAAATCGTCGCGGTTTGTCCGGCGGTTACCGACGGATTCACCGGCTGTGACGAAAAGATTGGTTTCGCGGCCGCCGAAATTGAGCCGGCGATGGTATATTGTCCCAGGCTCCCATAATTCGTGTAGCCGGTCGGAGCGGAAGCGAGGGGATTTCCCGTGCCCGTTCCTGTCACCCTGAGATAATAGGTTCCTGCCGTGAGGCCGGCGGTCAAAGTTGCGCTTGTGGTATTGGCATTGGCGGGATCTTCAAACGCGACTTGCGTGTTGTTGCTGTCGAACAACTGCAATTGCAGATCCACGTTTCCCCCGTTGGTGTCCGACGGGCTTCGAAAGGGTGTGACCGTGAAACTCACCACGCTTAATCCGACGGTAAAGGAATAGCGGTCGGCTTCGCTGGTCGTTCCAATCACTCCCTGTCCTGCCAGGGTGGAGGTGGTGGCGGTGAGGGCAACGGCGGCACCGTTATTGTCGGCCGGAACGGTTTGGGCGTAGCCAAGATGTCCGGCAATCAGGGCTAAATCGTCCTGAGGGTTGTTCGACGCATAATATTCGCCCTTGGACCACTGGGTGACGTTGCGATTGTAGGATGCTCCCATGATCGGGCCCCACGAGGTTTCTCCCGTTCCGTGCCCCGAATAGTATTCACTGCTGCTGGTGCCGTCATGCGAAAGGGAAAGATTGTGCCCCATTTCATGCGATGCGGCCTCGGCGATGTAATCTTCATAGAAATACTGGTTGTCCGCGTAAACAATCGCAGGGGAATACTGGCTGACATAATTTGCCCCGCCGAACACGTCGAGATACGCCACCCCGCCGGAATTCGCACTGCTGGGCATGCTCACGCCGTTTGCATCCGTTTTTTCCGTGATGAGAATACGCCCGGTGTTGGAGGAAAAACTGGCCGGTTCCTCAGTGGTGACGTCGACATCGAACGGCTTGAAATCTTCCGCCACCCGTTCCCATATGCGGATGATCGCGGTTTGTTCTGCATCACTGAAATTTGTCTCGTCCGCGTCCATGCTGAACGGCCGGGCAACATACGAAGATACCGCGGGACGGTAGTCCGTGTCGCCGGGCGATCCTTTGACCAGGTTCCATTGGGTGCCCGAAATGGTGTGCCCATTGAAGTCCAGATAGATTATTTTCCCTGCACCAGGTTTGCTGTGCCTGACCGGCGGGGTGGCAATCGCTACGGGAGCGTTGGCTTC
>JBEHXD010000290.1:0-7009 GCA_048498875.1 Verrucomicrobiota bacterium | reverse complement strand
CTCATGCCCGCTCTCCTCCATCAGCGCGTCCGGAGGTCGCGCTCCACCAACGAGCTGACAAATCCCTGACAACTTTCTGACCCGTCACTGACAACCCTTTCCAAAATTTCTGGTTTAATAGTACCGCACCTCTCCAACGAAACACGAAATCGACCGTATTTTTTCATTCACGTTTGTCCCCAACCAAGGATCTCCCATGACCGCCAAAGCGTCGCTCCCTCACACCGGCCTGCACCTCCTCGGACTGTTCACGTTCGCAATTTCGGCGTGGTTCTCCTCCGCCGTACTCGCTGCGCCGAAACCGGACCAAGATCCAGCGAAGGTCATGACCACCCTCACTCCCGACAACGGTCATCTGATCATCGATGCCAAAGGGGTTCCTCCGCCGCCTCCGCTTTTCTTCTCAGCCACCGTCGACGAAACCGTGCACTTCGGCCCAGGAGAAATCACCGGTGAAGCCCGCGTCAAAATACACGTGCTGCAGGGCAAACCGGAACTGCTCACCCTCGGAATTTCCGGCGACGGCGAAATCATCGCGGTCACCGGGACAGGATTGCGCGACTGGTCGGTGCGACAAAGCTTTGGTCTCGCTCCCCTCAACGCGCAAACGCCCGCCACTCCGAAACGATTGCTCGATCTGCGGCCAGTAATGGGTGCAACTGGTTCCGATCCCCAGGATTTTGACCTGGTGGTGCGGACGCGCCTCCTCAAACCGAGTATCCCTGGCCAGACGGCCGCACTCGTTTTAACCCCCGGCGAGGCCGTGGGTTTCTCCTCGAAAATCACTTTGCAAACCGATGCCGCACTCGAGTTTCGCGTCACGTCGGCCAATGGTTTCGTCCCGCTCGACAACGGCAATGCGTCGACAGACATCCGCCAGTTTTTCTCCTCCGGCGACGGCCGGATCGACGTGCGGCTGACTCCCCGCGGCGCAGCTCTCGCCGAGGCGGAACTGATCGGCGCAAAGCTCTCCGGAAAGATCGCCGACACGCCCACCAGCATCAATTTCCGTCTGCGCGGTCAGCTGCGGGTCGCCAAAGCCGGCGCCCGCGTGCGCATTCTGCAGGGTCACACTGCGCTGAGCGAAAAAACCACCGGCGATGGCTGGCACGTCGAACTGGTCCCGCTCAAGGATCACGGGTTTGCGTACGATCTTGTCGGCGATCGCGAGGGTCTGCTCACTGTCGATCTGCCCCTCGTGGCGGAAGTCCGCGAAAGTGGCGACTGGCAAACGCTCGACTTCGCGATGCCGGCCGGCGCCGTGGTGCCAGTGATGATTGAAGGCTTGGGGACTGCGGTGAGCTTCGATCCTGCGGCACCGATTGTGCCAACCGCGACGGCACAAGGCTGGCAGGGGTTTTTGCCCGCTGATGGCCAGGCTTCACTCGCGTGGAAACCGATGCGGGAAAAAACCGAGGGCACCCTTTTCTTCACGAGTTCCGAACAAACCGAAGTCCGGATCGGCGCCGGCCTCATGCGCCAGTCTTCGCAAATCATGCTTCGCATCCTCCAGGGCAAACTCACCACCGTGCGCTGCCGTCTCGAAGGTACCGGCGAAATCATCGGCGTCGAAGGCACCAACGTGATCGGCTGGAAGATACTGCCCGATGCGTCGAACCGGATTCTGGAAGTTCGCCTGAGTCGTCCCGTGGAAACGGAAGGCACCCTTGTGGTGCGCAGCCAGACTGACCTCGGAGGTTTTCCGATCAATGCCGAGCCGCTGCGCCTGATCCCCGAGGGCGTCGTGCGGCATTCAGGTTTCCTTCGCGTCGCCAACAGCGGCGCGGTGCGGCTGGAATTATCCGGGGTCTCCGGCATGATGCAGCTCGCGCCCACCCAGTTTCCGGGTGCGACCACCGAGCCGGACGTGCGCCAGGTTTTCGTCTATCGCTTCCCTTCCGCCACTTACGGTTACCATGTCCTCGCCTCACAAATTCAGCCGGAGGTCGGCGTTTCGGCCATCACTACGTACGAACTGGGTGAAACCGATCGGGTGATCAACGCGAGCATCGAGCTCGATATCCGGGAAGCGGCACTGCGGGACTGGTCGCTACAGATTCCCGACGACTACACCGTCGCCGCGGTCACGGGCAATGACGTCACCGACTATGTCGCCGAGTCTTCCGGCACCAGCGGACACCGCACGTTGAAGGTTCTTTTCAGTCGTTCCGTCGACGGACGACAGCTGGTCCAGCTTCGGCTGGAAAAAAATCAATCAGCGGGGGCCGGTGACTGGCTGTTGCCGACCTTGCTATTCCCCGGGGCAAAATCCGTGCGCGGACACGTCGGTGTCGTTTCCACTCCCGGTTACCGGCTCGTACCGGCAAAAGCGGATCGCCTCGTCGAGGTGCCGTTGAGCTACTTTCCACGCCAGACACCCGGCCTGCAACAGGCGTGGCGGCTGCGCGAACCGGACTGGAATGCGGAGGTTCACATCGAGGCGCTCGGCCAGAGCATCCAGGCGGACGCCTTTCATCTCTATTCGGTGAAGGAAGGCATCGTGTACGGCAGCGTGCTGCTCAATTATTTTGTCGTCGGTGCGCCGGCGAATGAGTGGCGGATCGAAGTGCCCGAAACCGTCGGCAATATCGACGTGATCGGGCAAAACGTCCGCCGCGACTGGCGTCGCGAAGGCAACCAGGTGATCGTGTCGCTGCACCAGCCGGTGCTCGGCGCGGCGACCTTGCTCGTGACGTTCGAGCAGCCGATGAGTGCGCGTGGCGGCACGATCAAACCGGGCGAAGTCCGTCCTCTCGGCGTGCAGTCCGAACGCGGCTACATCGAGGTCGTCAGTCCTTTGCAGGTGAAACAAGCCATCAAGAGCGCTGAAGGCGGGCTGCTAAAGCTGGAGCAATTGGAACTGCCGCCAGAATTCCGGCTGCTCACCACCTCGCCCGCTCTTGCCGCCTACCAATACACCGCGCGTCCCTTCAATCTGGAGATGGCGCTCGAATGGTACGCGCCCGGCGAAACGGTCGACCAGGTGGTCGATTTCGCCAAGCTGTCGAGTCAGGTTTCGCGCGACGGGCAGGTCGTCACCGATGTGCATTATTTCGTGAAGACCCGCGGACGCAAAGCCCTGCGCCTGATTTTGCCGGAGGGCGTGAAACTGTGGGAGGCGCGCGTCGACAATGAAATGACCAATGCGCGTGTCGACGGCGGCCAGACCATCATTCCCTTGCCGGCCCGCATCAATGCCAACGAACCGGTCGCGGTCACACTGCGTCTCGGGCAATCCGCCGTCGGTTCCGGCAGGGCCATCAAGTTGATCGCACCGCGCACGCTGGCCCCGACCGTGATCAACGAGTGGACGCTGCACAGTGACACTGGCTATTTGCTGGTTCCCGAAGGCGGAAACGCTGCGGTCACCCGGCCCGCCCTGACGGAAACCGGGTTCGAATGGGTGACGCAGCGCCGACAATTCCAAGTGCTGTCCGTCCTGGGATTGGTGGCGCTGAGCGCGTTTTTTCTTCGTACGTACTACGGCTGGCAGGTGGGGCTGGGTCTGTTGTGCGGCGTGGCGGCCATCTGCGCCGCCCTGATGAATGCGGGCAACGCCCTTGCTGCGCAGCGGCACAATATTCAGGATCTGACCTACGCCGCAACGATGGTGCCGGCCAACGAGGATGTCGTCATCCAACTGGCCAACGTGCGCGACTGGCGGGCGATGATCGTCTGGTGGGGCGCGGCCGCCGCCACGGCGGGAATCGGATTGTTGATCGCAAGCATCATCCCCTCTTCCCGTCATCGCGTCTTGAACGCAATGCTGTCGTCGCTGGCCGTGGTTGCACTCTCGATCGGCCTCCTCGCCCAGCGCGGCGGCGCGGTGATTTTCTACCTGGCCATGGCTCTGGCAGTCGTGCTCTTTTTGATCGTACCGGTTTTTCTGCGCTGGAAACGCGACCGTCACGACACTCCGCCGCCTCCGGCCGCCACCGGTGATGGCGCGACAGCCATCGTGTCGTTGCTGGCGATCCTCGCCACCCTCGGTTTTGGCTTCGGCGGAACGCCCAAACTTCACGCCGGGGAAATCATCGCCCCCATTTTCTGGCAGCAGGATACCACCAAATCGGCGCAGACGATCACGCAAACCTGGACCATTCGCGAGAATCGCGTCTACGCCGAAATGGATATCAGCATTCGTGGTTCCGTAGGAAACAGTTTTCTCCTGCTCAAGGAGCCGGCGTTGCTCACGGATTTCAAGGGTGATGGGTTGCGCGTCGGCAAAGTCGACCGCGAGGGACAGAGCGCTTATTACGTGGCACCGGAACGTGACGGGCTTCTCACGGCTCACGTCCGGTTCGAACTACCGGTGCCGGATCGCACCCAGGGAATCGCGTTGCCGACCGGTCCCGCCGCGGCGCAACGCATCACGCTCGACCTCGACCAGGGCGGCTGGGAATTTATTTCGCCCACGGCGGTGCAAATCCTGCCGGCGACCGGACTCGGTGAAAATCGCAGTGGCGCCGCGCTCGTGCTCGCCCCGCATACCGGGGCGGTCATCACCCTGCAGCCGAAACATCGCGATATTGCCGCGGAGAAAACCCAGTTCTTCACCGAGACCGCCACGCTTTACGTTCCGGGACCGGGCGCAGTGAATGGATTCAGTCGCATCACCGTTCGCCCTGTCCAGGGCCGCGTCACCGAAATGGATCTCGATGTTCCCAGTGGTCTCACCGTGGGCGACGTCGTGCGCGGACCGGTCGGTGCCTGGCGTTTCGATCCGGTGAAGCGCCGGCTGCACATCGCGATCGAGCCCGCCCAGACGACGGCGTTTAAATTCGACGTCGAAACCCAGCTTGGCGCCGGCGCCCTGCCCTTCGATCTTTCCCTGGAGCCGCTGCGCGTCGATGGCGCCGCGAGCGAAGTCGGCATGATCGCACTTGGTTTTGGCGGTGATGCCCAGCCCGAGGGCGTGAAAACCACCGGGCTTTCGTCCGTCAATGTGCAGGACTTTGACGCCAGCCTGATTCCCACGACCCGTGATGGCCGTGCAACCGCGGCGGTGCAGCAAGTCTGGCGTTATGGACAAACCGGCGGCCACGTGGATTTGAAAATTTCCGCGGTGGCACCCGAAGTGCGGGTCACGGGACGGCAAGTGTTGTCGCTCGACGACGACCGGCTGGTCATGGCGGTCGACCTGAACGTCGCCATCACGCGCGTGGGCCTTTTCAAATTGAGCTTCGCGCTGCCCGAGGGACTCGAGGTGGAGGCGCTGAGCGGGCCCGCCTTGAATCAGTGGACCGAAGCCCAGGAAGGCGGAAAACGCATCATCACGATGCACCTGAACGGCCGCACGCTCGGCGAACAAACCTTCACGCTGAGTCTCGCCGGTGCCGCGCCTCACGCGCAGGCGGCGTGGCCCGTGCCGCATGTCGCCATCCGTGAAGCCACGCGCCAGACGGGTGAAGCGTTGATCGTACCCGGCAAGGGCCTGCGCCTGCGCGCGGTCGATCGCGAAAAAATCACCCAGGTCGATCCGCGTTCCCTCGGCGGACTGCAGCCCGGCACTCTGGCCTTTCATCTGTTGCAGGAAAACTGGGTGCTCACCGTCGGCATCGAAGCGCTCGAGCCCTGGGTCACGGTGCAGTCGTTGCAGGAAATCACGGTGCGCGAAGGCCAGACCCTCACCCGCATCGCGCTGCGTTACCGCGTGGAAAATGCGGCGGTGAAACAATTCCGCGTCAAACTTCCCGGCCTGACCGAGGAACGCGTTCGCACGGTCCGGGCCACCGGATCGGCCGTGAGCGACATCGTGAAAGTCCCCGGCATCGCCGACGTCTGGGAAATCCATTTCCAGCGGGGCATCGCGGGGGAAACCGACGTGCAGATTGAATTCCAGGGCGTGGCGACACGTGACCAAAATCAGGAAGTTGTCATTCCGCCGGAATTCCCCGGCTCGCGCCAGACGGTGCAGTTTGTGGCCGTTCGCGCCAGCGGACGCCTTGAGCTCGACGCCAATTCAACGAAACGCGGCTGGACGCGCATGGATTGGAGCGCCGTTCCCGTCAATTTGCAGGACCGGAGCGACCGCAGCGTCCCGGCGTTGTGCTATCGCGTCGCCGAGCCGGAGGGACCGTTGACGGTCTCCCTGCACCGCCACGAAGTCGCCGAGGCGTTGAAACTGCGCGTCACCCAGGGAGACCTGACCACGCTCTTCTCCGCGAGCGGCGCCTTTCTGACTGCGGTGGAATTGAAAATCGATGTGCTGGAGAAAAGCACCCTGCGCGTGAATCTGCCGAAAGGTGCCAAACTCTATAACACGTTCGTGAACGGCGAAAGCGTGTCAGTGGTGCGCGAAGGCGATGCCTATCTGTTCCACGTCACCGCCAATACCGGATCGGACCGCGCGGCCACCGTGCGACTCGTCTACGCAGCGCCCGCGAACGCCGGTCGCGCCGACGTGGGGCTGATCGGCCCCAGCCTGAGCGTGCCCCTGGAAAATGTCAGCTGGCGCGTCGTGATTCCGCCCGGCTATGACCTCAAGGATTATCATGGCGGCCTGCGTCTGCGTGAAGATTCCTACGGCAGCAATGCCTTTGGTCTCGAAGATTATCAGTCGCTGGTCATGTCCAAGCGCTCCGCGAGCGCGCGGGAAGCGGCCGCGATGCTCCAGCAGGCCAATAATTTCCTGCAAAACGGCGACCAGCAAAAGGCCAGCGAAGTGTTGAGTCGCGTGTCCAATGCCGGCGCACTCGACGAGGCTTCCAACGAGGATGCGCGGGTGCAATTGCGTAACCTGAAGACCCAGCAGACCGTGCTCGGCCTCAACACGCGCCGGCAGAAAATCTACTTCGACAATCGCGTCGACGGCGCGCGCAACGAGCAGCTCGAACAGGCGGCAAACCTGAATCCGCTCATGCAAAACAAGCTGAACTTCAATCCGCAGGAGATCGACCAACTGCTGATGGGCAACACCGTCGAGGAAAACGTGGCGTTGAAAGGTATCGCCAGCCGGCTCGTCGACCAGCAGCTCGCAGCGGAACCCGCGCCCGGCGCGATCGACGTG
>JBEHXD010000289.1:0-7041 GCA_048498875.1 Verrucomicrobiota bacterium | reverse complement strand
AGCCAGAGAAATCCCGGATGAAGGTTTTGGCCACGATGAAATTCAGGGGATTCTGGCGGATCGCGCTCGCGAGTTCCGTTTCGTAGGTGACCTTGGCCAGCGGCATGAACTGGAAATTGATGACCAGGGTCAGCAGCACCCCGAGCACTCCGCAAAAAAGGATCGGAGCGGACAGCCAGGCGACACTCATGCCCGCGGCGCGCAGGGCCGTGATCTCGCGGTCCGAGGACATGCGGCCCAGCACGAGCAGCACTCCCGTCAACATGCCCATCGGCAAGGCGTACGATACGACGACCGGGAAGCTGAGTGCGACCAGGTACACCACGACCTCCCAGCTCAATTGCCCGGCCAGCACGTGGCCCAACAAATCCTTGAGCGCACTGCCCAGCAGCAAAATGAAGGCGAACAGGCCCACGGAAGCGGCACAAGTCAGGACGACATTGGTAAAGATGTGCCGGTGGATGAGATTCATGCAGCGTCCTCCCTTTTGGAGGATTGCGAGGCGGCTGCAACGACGTTTCCTTCCTCTTTTTTTTGGAATTTCTTGTCCCGCGCGCGCTGAGGTGGCGGGAAACCACTGGGCGGTGGGATTGGTAATTTGGGTTCAAACCTTGCGGTTTGTCACGCGGACTGCGGCGCCCCGTCGCCGTTTTTAAAGCGGACTCGTGAGACCGCACTCGGGACCCGGGAAGGCCGGAAGGCTGAAATCGGGAAATTATTTTGTGCCCCGGGCCTAGGCGATCGGTCAGGCGGCAAATCACCCCGGCCCGAGCCTTAGACTTGCGCACGCCGGTCCGGCGCGGCAAAAAAAGATCGCATGCCGCATGACGTCTCGCTGATCGCCACCATTGCCTTGGGATTTGTTCTCGCGTTCGGGTTTGGTTTTCTGGCCAACAAATTGCGGCTTCCGCCCCTGGTCGGTTATCTGATCGCGGGCGTGGTAATGGGCCGCTTGCCGGACGTGACGGCGACGACGGCGATGACCGGGCAATTGGCGGATATTGGCGTGATGCTATTGATGTTTGGCGTCGGCCTGCACTTTTCGATTCCCGATCTGATGGCGGTGCGGTGGGTGGCGATTCCCGGCGCGATTTGCCAGATTGTGGTGGCGACGGCGATGGGCGCGGCGATGGCGATGTATTTCTGGGGATGGAGCCTGGGGGCGGGTATCGTGCTGGGCTTGAGCCTGTCGGTGGCGAGCACGGTCGTGCTGCTCAAGGCGCTCGATGAGCGCAATGCCGTGGGCACGGCCAACGGGCGAATCGCAGTGGGTTGGTTGATCGTGGAGGATCTGGCGATGGTGGTGGTGCTCGTCCTGCTCCCGGCCTTCGCCGGTATGCTGGGCGGGCATGTGCCGGCGGCGGAGCACGGGAGTGCCAGCGGGTCGTTGCTGGCGTCGCTGGGGAGCACCGCGATCAAGGTGTCCGCGTTTGTGCTGATTCTGCTCTTTTTTGGGCCGAAGGTCATGCCCTGGCTGTTGCGGCAGGTGGCACGGACGGGTTCGCGTGAATTATTCACCCTTTCGGTGCTGGCGGTGGCGCTCGGCATCGCGTTTGGCTCGGCGGAGCTGTTCGATGTCTCGTTTGCGCTGGGCGCATTTTTTGCGGGGGTGGTGTTGAGCGAATCCGATTTCAGTCACAAGGCCGCGGCCAATTCGCTGCCACTACAGGACGCGTTTGCGGTGTTGTTTTTCGTGTCGGTCGGCATGCTGTTCGATCCCTCGATCCTGATTCGTCAGCCCGGGATGGTGGCCGGTGTTGTCGGATTGATTCTTGTGGGCAAGGCACTCGCGGCCCTCGGGATTGTCGGCGTGATGGGCTATCCGTTCAGCACGGCTCTGACCGTGGCCGGCGCCCTCGCGCAGATTGGTGAGTTCTCGTTTATTCTCGCCGGCTTGGGCGTCTCGTACGGGCTGATGCCTGCGGAAGGTGTCAACCTCGTGCTCGCGGGCGCCCTGATTTCAATCACGGTGAACCCAATCGTGTTTGCCGGAGTCGAGGTGATGGAGAATTTCGTGCGGGCGCGGCCCTCGTTAAAGGCGAGGCTGGAGGATGCGCGGGCCGAACGCTTCGACCGCCTCCGGAGCGAACTGGAAGTGGCGCGACTGGCGCTCGAGAAAAAACACCATGCGCACAAGACCTTCAGCCCCGAGGAACTGGTGGCGCGCTTTCCGTTGTTTGCCGGGCTCACCGCCGAGCAGCGCGAAACCTTGATTTTGCATTTCCAGACCAAGACCGCTTCTCCCGGAGAGCGCATCATTCGTTCCGGCGACAAGGCGGAGGCAGCCTACTTCCTGTCTGCAGGCGAGGTGGAGGTCGCGATCCAGGGTCGGAAAATCGGCAAACTGGGCGCCGGGAGCTTTTTTGGGGAAATGGCCCTGCTGAGCGGGGAGCGGCGTTCCGCGGACGTGACCGCGCTGGATTTCTGCAAATACCTCGCGCTCAGCCAGCGGGATTTCCGTCGCTTCGTGCGCAAATATCCCAGTGTGTACGAGCAGGTCGTCGCTCTGGCCAAGGAACGCGGCAACATGACCCGGCAGTTCCTCGACGATCTCGCCCACGGCACAGCGCCACCTTTGGCTTAAGATTGGAGCAGTAACCTGCCAATTCCGGCTGATCGAGGTGGAACGCGACCTCCGGGCGCGTTTTTCGCGCGGCAATTTGCATTCGCGATTCCCCGGCGCGCCTGGAAGTCGCTCTCCACCTTCTTATCAGCGCATTTCGAGGCGAGGAATCATGTCAGTTCCGACCACCTCAAATTTAGGGTGAAAATCACCTCGTAACGATGAAACGCGTGGTTATTCATGAAGGCGCAGTCGAATGGGAGATTTCAGGTTTCGGCATCGGGCATTCGCCGGGGCCATCTTTCACCCCAGACAACATGATAACCTCATCGCGGTCGTATCAGGCGTGAATTTAGCGAGGACAACATTCGGATCGCTCCGGAATCTGATGGGGTTGGTGGCGGGAATTGCGGCCGGCGCGGCTGGCCACGCGACAAATGAGTTGCCGATGGAGTACCGGCACAACGCGCCGGAGTCGCCCGACGATCGGCGCTACGAGTATCATTGGAAAATTCTGGAAACAGCGTTGGAGAAGACGGTGGGAAAGTACGGTGCCTATACCTTGGAGAGCGGTGAATTCATGACCGAGCAGCGTCAGGTGTTTGAATTGAAGAATGAAACCGGAAAGCTGACGGTGATGTATCTCGGCACGACCCCGGAAATGGAGCGTGACCTGATTCCCGTGCGGATTCCGGTGGATAAAAATCTCGGCGGATACTGCGTCTTTCTCACCCGCACGGAACGGCAGCCTGATTTCGCCGCGATCACATCGCTGGACGATCTGCGCCGTTTCAGTTTTGGCCTCGGGCTGGGCTGGATCGACGTGGATATTCTTCGCGCCAACCGTTTCAAGGTGGTTACCGGCTCAAGCTATGAGGGGCTTTTTGAGATGGTGCAAAACGACCGGTTCGATGTCTTCCTGCGCTCCGCCACCGAGGTCATCGACGAATACGAATCGCGCCAGGCCAGGCTCCCGGGCTTGTGCATCGAGCCCGGGCTCGGTTTGTACTATCCGATGCCAATGTATTTCTGGTTCTGCAAAACCTCCGCCGGGCGGAAGCTGGCCGAACGCGCGGAAGAGGGGATGCGGATCATGATCGCGGACGGCACCTATGACCGGATTTTTTCGCGCTATCAGGACGCCAAGATCCGCGGGCTTGATTTGAAGCACCGTCGTTTTCTGAAAATCAGCAATCCGCTGCTCGGCCCCGAGACTCCCTTGCAAGAGACGGGACTCTGGTTCGATCCGGCGACGTACCAATCGACGGCCAATTAAAAACGATGACCCCGCTGCGCACCCGCATTTCCATCGCGAGCCTTCTGTCGCTCATTCTGGTTTTGCTGGTTACCGTGGTGCTCGCCGGCTTTGGCGTGTTTGGCTATCGCGCCGTCTGTGCGCGGGAGCGGCAAGGCCTGCGTGCGACCACCGATGTGCTCGCCGATCAGTTGTCGGTCGCCTTGACGCTGCCCGCCTGGAATTTCGATCACGACCAGATCGACCGGATTATCGAGGGTGGCATGCAGCAACGGGACATCGTGTCGATCGTGGTGCGACTGGCCGGGCGTCAGCCGCGGGTTCATTCCCGCATGCGGGACAGTCAGTGGCGGATCACGCCGGGCGAAGGAAACGAAAAGGAGGCCGGTCAGTTTCAGGTTTCCCGTGCGATTGCGACGGACGGGACCATGCTGGGGACATTGGAAATCCACACGACGCCCCGGTTTGTCGAGGAAGCGCTGGCCCGGGCCCGGATCATGATGATCTCGCTGGTGCTGGTTCTCGATGCCGTACTTCTGCTCGGGGTTTATCTGCTGCTGTGGATCATGGTGTTCAAGCCGCTGAAGGAAATCGAACTTTACGCCCAGAGTGTGAACTCGCCACGGGGCGCACCGGCGAGATTGGTCGGCAGCCATTTTTTTGGCGAGATGGACAGTTTACGGATTTCCCTCGAGGCGATGATCGAGTTGTTGGGCCAGCGATTCGCGGCCTTGCAAAAATCCGAGGAGCAATTGCGTAGCAACGAGGAGCGCCGCCGGGTTTTGAGCGACAATCTGCCCGACGGAATGGTCTTTCAGGTCGTGCGGACTCCCGGCGGTGCCATGCGCTATGAATACGTCAGTGCGGGCCTCGAGCGGTTGCATGGGCTTAAACGGGAGGACTTGATGCGCGACGGGTGGTTGCTCTACGCCCAGATCCTCGAGGAGGACCGGCCCATGCTTGGTGCGGCTGCGGCGGAATCCTTGCGCACGTTGAGCCCGATGAATGCGACCGTGCGCTCGCGCCGGACGGATGGGGAAATCCGCTGGATCCAGTTTGCCTGCGCTCCGCGTTCACTGCCCGATGGGGTGATCGTGTGGGACGGGTTTGAACTCGATGTGACGAAGCGAAAGCAGATCGAGGAAGCGGTGCGAACCAGCGAGGCGCGGTACCGCGAACTCTTCGAGCACATGATCAGCGGGTTGATGGTTTTCGAGGTGCTGCTCGACGGGCACGGGACGCCGCGGGACTACAAGCTGGTCCACGCCAATCCAGCCAGCGAGAAACTGACGGGGCTGAAATTGACGGACGTCGTTGGCAAAACCGGAACGGAGTTTTCGATGGGCTGGCCGGACTGGCTGGTGAAGAAATTTTATCATGTCGCAACCACCGGTGAACCGATCCAATACGAACGTTACAATGCGGCGCTGGAGCGTTTTTTTGAGACGAGGGTTTTCTCACCGTCACCGGGACATTTCGCGCATGTGTTCGGCGATGTTTCCGAGCGCAAGCGGATCGAGACCGCACTGATCGATTCGGCCGAGCGGCTGCGGTTGTCGCTGCAGCTTTCCGGTTTGGGTGTCTGGCGGAGAAATTTGCAGACCGGCATCGGTGAATGGGACGACCGAATGTACGCCATTTTTGGGCGTCCCGACAGCAGTCCGGTGCCGACCCAGGAGGAGCTGTACGAGTTGGTGGCGCCGGAGGATCGCCCGGCGATCAGGCTGGCGTGGCAGGAATTCATCGCCGGCCGCGGCGTTTATGATCTGAATTTCCGGATTGTTCGTCCGGACGGAGAACTGCGACACATCACCACGCAGGCGATGGTGCAAAAGGATGAGCATGACCGCCCGGTCTCGGTGATCGGAGTCAATGCAGACCTCACCGATTTCGTGCGCATCACGGAGGAGTCGGTGCACTTGCGCGACAAACTGCGGCAGGCGCAAAAAATGGAGACGCTCGGAACGCTTGCGGCGGGCATCGCCCACGATTTCAACAATCTGCTGACCGGGATCAACGGCTTCGTCGAACTCGGGGCATCAACGCTTCCCGCCGAGCATGAAGCCGTGGCGATGCTGAAACAGGCGCGGCATGGCGCGATGAGTGCGCGGGATTTGGTGCGCCGGATTCTCGATTTCTCACGGAAAGTTCCCGATGCCGAAAAAGCCGTGGTGAAATTGCCGGCTTTTGTCCGCGACATCGCACCGTTCATCAGCACCGGGTTGCCCTCCCAGGTGGCGCTCTCTTTCGAAATCGACGACCATACTCCCCCCGTGCGCGCGGACGCCGGGCAGATCCAGCAGGTGCTGATGAATCTCTGTGTGAATGGGGCTCATGCGATCGGATCGCGCGGGGGTTCCATCCGGATCACGCTGGCCGAACGGGTCGTCACGGCTGATTCGCTGCCGGGACACTCCGGACCGGCGGCGCCGGGAAACTATGCCTGCCTCTCGGTCGCCGACACGGGCTCTGGCATGAGCCCGGAAGTCTGTGCGCGTATCTTTGAACCCTTCTACACCACCAAAAAATCCGGAGAAGGAACGGGATTGGGCCTGGCGGTCGTGCAGGACATCGTAGGGGACCACGACGGTTTCATCCGCGTGGCCAGTGAGGAAGGAAAGGGCACCACGTTTGAAATCTTCCTCCCCGCCACGACGGACAAACCGGCTTCGTCCAAAGCCCTCTCGCGTGAGGGTCGCGGGCGGGGCAAAGGGCAACGCGTGCTGATTGTGGATGACGAACCGTTTGTGACTGCCGTGGCCCAGCGCGCGCTGATTCACGCGGGTTATGTTTCACAGGTGTACAATTCGGCCCCCGATGCCTGGGACCATTTCACCGCGGCCACACCGCCATACGATCTGTTGCTCGTGGATCACCAGATGCCTGAACTGACCGGCGAGGAGATTGTTCTCCGCGTGCGCCGTGCGGGTAACCGGATCCCGATCATCTGCATGAGCGCGCGCATCACGGAACTGAACTCGGATTTGATGCGCGAATTGGGCGGCATCAAGTTGCTGTCAAAGCCGTTCGATATCGATACCCTGATCGAGCAGGTGGCGAGTATCCTTCACACCAACACTTCAGACTAGAACATTTCCAATAAAATTGGGGCCGGAAATAAATTAGAAAAGGTAGGGCGGATTATCCCTAATCCGCCGGGAGACCTCCTGTCCGGTTTCGGACGACGGCGCGTTGGGGACAACGCGCCCTACCGAAGGATGGG
>JBEHXD010000288.1:0-7059 GCA_048498875.1 Verrucomicrobiota bacterium | reverse complement strand
TGCCGCCCGTGGCAGGTGCACCGCCGTCGATGTAGATCGGGCCGCCATGCCGACCTTCGAGTTTCGCTCCATCATCGCCACCAGTTTGATCAGCGATTCGCCGGTCATGATGCTGTCGGCATCCAGCACGGCCATGTAGCGGTATTTGCGTCCCCATCGTCGCAAAAAGTCGGCAACGTTGCCGCTTTTCTTGTTAATCGAAATGCGACGCTTGCGATAAAAAATGCGTCCGAAGCCGTTCAACTGTTTGCAAAGCTCCAGCCACGCGACCTCCTCCTCGATCCAGTTCGTCGGGTTGTTGGAGTCGCTGAGAATGAAAAAATCGAAGTTCTCCAGCCGTCCGCTCGCCTGGAGCGAACGATAGATCACGCGCAGCCCTTCGAACACCCGGCTGGGGTCCTCGTTGAAAACGGGCATCACCACCGCAGTCGAGGCGAGCGGCAGGGTTGCGAGGGATTCCCCATCGATCGAACGCGAGATGCGATACGGATCGCCATTGCGGTTGATGACGTAGAAACCGAGCAAGGCCGTGCTGAAGCCAACGGCGATATGCGCAAACAGAACGAAAAACAGGACCAGCACGACCCATTCGAGCGGCGACATGCCGTCGCGCCATAACAAGTCCGCCATGAACCAGGTCGCCAGGCTCGTGAACAGAAACACCAATGTGAAAAATGTGATGCGGCGCCGGGCGATGCGCGAGCGATCCACCTGTTCGACTGTGAAGGGAGTGCCCATGGTCAACGGGTCGCGAGAAACACGGCGGTGAGCACGCCGACGAACGTGCCCCAGAGCAACAGCACCCGTAACACGGGCAATCGTTCGATCGTTTCCAGGGTTTCTCCGGCCGCCTCCGTGATGACCCCGAGATCGATTTCGCGTGGTACCATGCTGGATACTTCCAGGTCAGGACCGGCGCTGATCGAACCCTGTTTTACCGCCTGGAGAAATTCGGGCGGCAACTTTTCCTTTTCGAGAAAGGCGTAGGGCCAGCGTTGGATTCCGTCCGCCAGCAGCAAAGCGACCCGGCCTTCCGCCGCGATGCGGTCGTGCGGCAGGTCCTTCTGTCCGAGCACGGCTCCAAACCACTCATCCATCAGCCGGTCGGTTTCCTCGACCGCCAGCGTCGCCGGCTCAAAGTTGGGGCGCTTCTCATGCTGCCGCGCAGCCGCCACGAGGATACGCTGGATCAGCCGGCTCTGGTGGAGCCGGTTCTGGACACGGTGAGCCCGCAGATAGTCCTCCACCCTGACGTAGGCAGCGTTCCACTGATCCAAGGTGCCAGTCTTGGGCCGAAACGAGTCTAGCGATTCCAGAGATAGCTCCATGTCTCCGTCAGCACATGCGGGCCTTTGCGTAAAAAGCAACGGAGTTCCACGGGCGTTTTGGAAGTATCTGGCTTGATTTCGAAAGCCACCCGCCAAAGCCCCGTAAAATGATTCTTTTGCACGACGACCGAGCCTTCCTGTTTTGCGCCGTTGCCAATCCAGATTACTGCCTCGATTTCCGGGTCGTCGCCCTGCGCGTGCAGATACGTTCCGTCGAATTCGAGAATGAAGCGGTGAAGATCCGGCCGGTTCATCACGCTCGCCTGCCGGGTCGAGGCGACAAATCCCGCCGGCGGGCGATGGCCGGGATCGCTCATCCAGTGCAAATTGTAGTCGAACGTGATCGGCTCTCCCGCCGGAGGAAGTTGTTCGGGCGTCCAGAAGGCAACGATATTGTCGTTGGTCTCATCCGGTGTCGGAATTTCCATCAGGCGCACCGCCCCTGGTCCCCAGTTTCCGATCGGCTCCACCCAGGCGCTGGGACGTTGATGATAGTAGGCCTCGAGATCGTCGTAGTGTTCAAACTGACGGTCGCGTTGGAGCAGACCAAAGCCATGCGGGGATTTGTCCATGAAGGTCGCCGCCGTGAGCGACTTGGGATTGGTCAAGGGCCGCCAGATCCACTCACCGGCCCCGGTTTCGATCAACAAACCATCCGAGTCATGAACCTCCGGGCGATAGTCGTCGCGAGCCCAGCCGGTGTTTTCGCCGTGCATGAACATGCTCGTGAGCGGCGCGATGCCGAACATCTTTGGGTTTTTCCGGCAATACACCGCGGCGTGCACCTGCATGACCGTTTCCACGCCGGGAGTAATCACAAATTTGTAGGCACCCGTGACACTCGGGCTGTTCATCAGCGCGTAAACCGTGACCGACTTCGCCCCTGCGGGCGGGCGTTCGATCCAGAATTCCTCAAACACGGGAAATTCCTCCGGGCCGGAGTCGATGGTGTTCAGCGCCAGACCGCGCGCCGACAGGCCGTAGCGCAGGTCTTTTCCGAGCGCGCGAAAATAACTGGCGCCGAGAAACGCCACCAGTTCGTCGAGGTATTGATCGTTGTTGAGCGCGTAATGAATCCGAAACCCGGCAAACCCCAAGTCGGAGGGAATGCGTCCGGGCTTGCTTGCGCCGTAATTAAAAAGTTTCGATGAGAATTCGATCCGTGAGGCTTTCTTGTCCTGCACCTCGTTGATCTGGACCGTTTGGGTGAAATTGAAACCGGGATGAAAAAATTGCAGCTGGAACGGCAGGTCCTCGCGCTTCCACCACGCATGCGCCGGATCAAACCGGATGTCGCGAAACTGATCGTAGGTGTATTTTTGCAGCCAGCCCGGGACTTTCGCGGTGGGCTGTTTGTAAGGCTGCGTTGCGAGATTCTTGGCGCGGAATTGCAGTACTTCAAAATCGAAGACCTCGTCCGCCGCCCGGGCGATGGGAGCAAGGCAGATGGCCAGCATACCAACCAGCGCCAGCACCCGATGACGGGAACGGGACGTGTTCCTGTCCGTATGATGCATGGCAATTCTGCCGGCGGGGCCGGATTGAATTTCGTAAGTGGTCATAGAAAAAAATTGCGTTGCTTGTCAGACACCGGAAGTGCGGCCCGGTCCATGACTTTTAGCAGATCCTCCCAGATTCCGCGTTTCGAGCGATTACTGTTATTCCGCAAAATATACGAAGGATGATAAGTCACCATCACCGGCTTGCCCGCAAACTCATGCCAGCGACCCTTGATTTCACCGAGCGTTTTGAACGTGCCCTGCCCCAGCAGTCCGCCCGCGGCAGTCGCGCCGAGAGCGACGATCAATCCGGGTTGCACGATCTCGATCTGCGCACGCAGGTACGGCAGGCAGTAGTTCATTTCCTGTGCGGTCGGCGGACGGTTGCCGATCTGGGAACCGCCGTGCTCCGTGGGAATGTCCGGGCGCCAGTTCATGATGTTGCCGATGTACACCTGCTCCCGTTTCAGGCCCATCCCCTGAATCATCTTGGTGAGCAGCTGGCCGGCCGGGCCGACAAACGGTTCGCCGACGGTTTCCTCATCCGCGCCGGGAGCTTCGCCACAGAAAAAGATTTTGGCCTCCAGGCTGCCGACACCGAGGACGATCTTTTTGCCCGGATGAACGTGCTTCAAACACACCGGATCATTCAAAACCATCTCGCGCAGCGCAGCCCAGCGCGTGGCCTTGTCACCGGCGGGCAGCTTGACCTCGGGTGGTGTCGACGGAATGGAGGCAGACAGCTGGGGTGCAGGAGCAGCAGAAGCCGGAGCGCGATTAAAGGGAGTGGCCGCAGGAGTCGGCGGAGCGAACGTTCGCGGTGTGGCAGGAGCGACGGGTTCGGGCGGGACCGCCGCGGGTTCGGCTTCGCCTGCGCTGGCTTTTACGGCGGTCCGCAGTTGTTCCAACGCCTCGTCCGTGATGCTGACATTGCGCTGCCCGGTCGCCCGCAGGCGTCGCAGTTCATCGGTCAAGGCAGACAATGAGGCCCGGGTAAGCACAGGTATTAATTCTTTCTAAATGGCGCGAGTTTTTCGACGTATTTGGCGAGCAGGTCGAATTCCAAATTAACCGGATCGCCGGCTTTCTTTTCCTGCAAATTCGTCGCGGCCAGGGTATGCGGAATCAACCAGACCGAGAAAAAATCCCCGTCCACTTCCGCCACGGTGAGTGAGATGCCATCGATTGCGATGCTGCCCTTATACACGAGGTAACGGGCAAAGTCATTCGGGGCGTACACGCGGAGATAGTAGTCTTTTCCCCGACCTTCAAATTGATCGATCCGGCCCAACACATCGATGTGTCCGGTGACGAAATGGCCGCCGATCCGGCCATCGTGTCGCAAGCTGAGCTCGAGATTTACGGCTGATCCCGCTTTCAGCTGGGAGAAGTTGGTCAGCCGCCGCGTTTCTTCCAGCACGTCAAACCAAAGTCCGGTGGCATCGAATTTTGTTACAGTCAGGCAACAGCCGTTGACTGCCACGCTGTCGCCCAGCGCGACTGATTTTGGCGTACGCTCCGCCTTGAGTTGCAGTTTCCACGCGGCGGACTCCTGCGTGAACGCAACCACTTTGCCGACTTCCTCGATGATTCCGGTAAACATGGGATTGCGGCAACTTTAACGGCATGGGGGAAATCTTGTCTAGCAGGTATGCGCAATTTTTGAGGTCGGGACGGACCGCCGGGCCGTCCGTTCCGCTGGTTTACGAAAGCCAGGATGATAACTTTCGCGCGGCGGGCCCAGCGGTCCCGCCCTACCCGAAAAATGCACCCACCAACTGTATGTTGCGCGCTTGCGCGCAACGTGGCGTGCAAGCCCGCCACCGACGTTCAGTTCCAAAACTCAATTTAATTTCACGCGCAGCACCGAGGTCTCGCCGCCGCGGCTGACCAGCAGCACGAATTCATGGCGGATTTTCCCCGCTTCGATTTCAGTCAGCTTCCTGGTTGCCTGCTCGTAGGTTTTAACTTCTTCGCCGTCAATTTCCCGCACCCAATCCTCGGGCCGCAGTCCCGCGCTCGCGCCGGGACCGCCGGGCTTCACGAACTGGACCACCACGCCCTGCTGTTCGGAGGGCTTGATGCGATTGGCGATGCCGTCAGTGGCGAGAAATTCACGCACCGTAAATCCGACCCGGTCAAAATAATGCCGGTCCGCTTCGCGAACCATTTTGGGTTCATCCCCGAGCGTGACTTTGACGTCCTGACGCGCGCCATCGCGCGAAATGGTCAGGGTGACGACATCGCCGGGGGCATGGCGCAGCAACTCCTGGCCGAGATAACCCCCGACCACGCGGTCAGGCTTCAAGTGCGGCAACGGTTGTCCATCGAGGGCCAGCACGATGTCGCGCTCCTTCAGCCCGGCCTGGGCCGCCGGACTTCCCTCCAGCAGATCGCTCAGCACCACGCCGGGTTGGTTTTCCAGCTTCAGCAATTTGGCGACTTCGGGGTCCATCGATTGCATGCCGTAGGCGCCGAACCAGGAAATCGGACGTCCCGTCACGGTTTTCGGGATACGGTTCAAATTGGGCAGAACTTCGTCGTTGAGCCAGACCACGCTGCTTTCCTCGACATTCACCAGCAGGATCGGCGCGGCGTTTTCGTGATGGGAAAACAAGAGGAAATTCTGCCCGAAGGAGGTCTGCGCGAGACCGGCGAGCTGCCCGGAGGAGTTGAACACCGGCAGTCCGGGACCCGCGACCTCCGTCGCGAGAATGGCGGTTTTTTGCGGCAGCTTGGTGATCAATGCCACCCGCGCGCTCAGGAAATAGGGCATGAAATCCTCGTCCTTGTTGCGCAGGCCGATGCCCCACAACTCCTCACTGAGCACCGGATCGCTTTTTGCGGCCTCATAGCTGCTCACCGGCACGAGCTGGCTGCGCAGTTTTTCCTCCACACGAAGGAAATGCCAGCCGGTGAGCGCATCCTGTCCCAGGTAAACTGCGTTCGAGGGATCAATGCTGCCCGGGCGATAGACCTTGAAATCTTTGAGCTGGCTGGGAGGAACGCCCGGTAAAATGGCCGCACCCGACAAAATGATCGTACCTTCCTTGTCCACGACCGTGCCCTGCACGCTGACCGGATGGCGCTCGATTTCGTCCTGAATGAAAAATTCCACTGCCACCACGGACTTCAGGCGCTCGTTGAACAGATCCACCAGTGGCGCGGCATGCGCCGCAGCCGCTACGGCGACAAACATCAATAGCCCTTTGAGAAGAGCACCTGGCGCAAAGTAGCAGCCGTCGTTAGACGGCTGGCCAGCGGTGTGACCACCGCTGCTACAGTCGAATAAAAACAAACGTCGGAGAAAGGTCATGGTTTGATGACGTAGAGCGAAATGCGGCGGTTGCGCTGGGCTTCGACCAGCTGGGCTTCGGGTTTGGTTTCGTAATTCTCGTAGAGCTTTTTGAGCGTGCCGAGCTCGGCAATTGGCGTCGTTCCGATTTTGGTGATGATGTCGCCCCGCGCCAGTCCCGCTTCCGCCGCCGGATAACCGGGCTGAACGCCAAGCACGATCACACCGGAGGAATCCACCAGGCGATTTTCCCGGGCGAAGGCCCGAGAGACCTTCCTCACACTGAGGCCCCATTTCTCAAATGCCCACTCGTCGCCGACCTGACTTTCCAGTTTTTCGGTGACCGCGGCAAGGTTCAACGTCTGCGTGCCCCGCTTGACTTCAAGATTCACCTTCGAGCCCACGGCAAACCCGGCGATCATGTTTTGAATCGGCGGCAATTGCTCGGGAAAACGCCCGTCGAGTTTTTGTCCGTTAAGCGTGAGCACCACGTCGCCCGGTCGCAACCCGGCCCGGGCGGCGGGCGAATCGGGATCCACCCCGTTGACCAGCAGTCCGGTGTTCGCCGCGAGGGAATAAAATCGTTCCAAGTCCTGCAGCGCTCCCGGCACCAGACCCAGATAACTTCGCGTCACGCTTCCGTGCAGCACGAGTTCGGTGGACACGCGTTTGGCAATACCCGCGGGAATCGCAAATCCCAGATTTTCCGCACCGATGTAAGTGCGCGAATTAATACCCACCACCTTGCCGTCCTCGGTCACCAGCGGACCACCGCTGTTGCCTGGGTTGATCGCGGCGTCGGTTTGCAGCCAGGTGTTGAATGAGCCGGTCTCATAACCGTTCACGCCGCGACTGTCTTCGAAGGGCCGGTTGTTGTTGGAAATAATTTCTTCACGCGGAGATCCCTGTCCCCGAGCAAAGCTTCGATATTGGCGGC
>JBEHXD010000287.1:0-7061 GCA_048498875.1 Verrucomicrobiota bacterium | reverse complement strand
GCATCTGGAGGTCGGGATCGATCGCAAAGGCATCGGGCCGATTCAGCCAGGCGCGATCATACGCGAAGGAGAAGGTTTCGCGCCCATGCGCGGCTGCACGAAACAGCGTCCCCACTGGGCACGCCTCGCCAATGAAATCGGCATCGAGCAGGACCTCGACTTGCTGACGATTCTTCGGCTTCACGATTTTTCCTCCGACTTGCCGCGGCGCGGCGCGATGCGCCGTTCGGGCAATTCCAAGTCTTGCAGCTTCCGACCCAAATCGTCGTCTCGCGCCACTGCATCGAGGTCCCCGTGCAGGCCGAGGACGCGGAGGACGCTCACGTAGGTTCCCAAGGCAACACCGGCGTCTCCCTTTTCGGCGCGATACAGAGTAGATCGCGTGATGCCCGCACGTTCTGCCACCGTCGCCGCAGAGAATTGACGCCGTAGCCGGGCCAGCCGCAGGCGATCACCCAAAGCCTCTAGTTGGCGGGCAGTAGCTGGAAAAAGAACTGGAAGAGTCCTCGGCATGATGTCTGATATTTAAGACAAAAACTCGGGTTTTAGTCCAATCTATAATTCATCTGTCCGCCATGTTTGTCACAAAAACAGCATGGTTTTTGTGACAAACCCCAACGCAAGCGGTGACTTACGTTGTTCGCGCCGCCACGTGAGGCTGGCAACCTCGACGTGGCGGCAATCGGGTGACCGGCGAGATCATGAAGCTTTCTGCGTCTCGACCACGATGACTTCGGCGGCCTTCGGTTCGCTGAGCTTCGCCAGAATCTCTTCGCGCACTTGAGCCCAGTTCTCCGGCTTCATCTCAAGGAGCTTCGTGCGGAGGTCCTCTGGTTTGGCGGCAGGCTGCTTGGCTTCGCCGCCAACGAGCAGCGCGGGCATTTTTCCGGCCAGCGTGCGGCGGAATTCTTCCCGACCGGGTTGGAAGTAGTGCTTCATCACGATGCTCGCGGTGCGATGCCCCGTGACGCGCTGGACGACCTCCAGCGGCACACCAGCGGTGAGCGCGAGCGTGACCCACGTGACGCGAAAGGAATGGAAATCGCGGACCGACGCTTTCCGGACGCCTTCCTTGCGTTGCTTCTGCAAGACGCCGCGTGACTCCGGCGGTTGGCCACCCTCGGACAGCTCATTGATGAAGCCGGACGCACGCAGCACCCGCTTCACGCGGTCGGTGAGGTGATCCGGATTCACCACGTAGTGCGATTCCAGATGAGGGAAGACGTAGTGAGGCGCACGGGGCGAAGGTTTCGCAAGCGCGTCTTCGAGGACCTTCCGCAGAAGCGGGAAGATCGGAATCTGCACGGTTTCGCCAGTCTTCGAGGTCTTCACGGTGATGAAGCCGGCTTCGAGATCGACCGACTCGCGCAGCAGCGTGCAACAGTCGCCGCGACGCATCGCCGTACACATGCCGGTTACGATGAGCGGGTAGATGAACGCGTCTTCCTTCGCGTGCCTCAGGATCACATCGAGTTCCTCGACCTTGTACGGCGTGCGGAAGATCGCCTCGCCGTCGCGCGTCGGGATGCCGTCGAACGGATTCTCGGCAAGACCGGCCTCCTTGCGCAGAGTGTGAAAAACCGAGCGAAGGAAGATCACGATGTTGTTGTAGGTTTTCGCGGATACTCCGCGTTCTTCGATCATCCGCACGTACGCGCGGGCATGGGAGGATTGGATCTGCGCCATTTCCTTGAGCGCAGAGTTTCCTTTGCACACGAAAACGAGGAAGCGCTTTACGCGGCTCTCCGCTTGCGTCACGTAGCGTTCGCTGAGCGGACGGCGGCGGGGCAGCACCTTCCACCGTGCGACTATGTCGGTGAGGAGCACCGAGCGGACGCGTTCGCCGGTCCGAATCTCGTGAATCGTCTGAATGAGTTCCTCGGCCTTGCTGCGTTTTTTCGCGTCGATCTGGAATCGTTCGAGCGCGGCCTGCGCCTTGGCGCGTGAGCGTTCGAACAGGATGTCACCCACCTGCGAGAGTCGGGGCGGGATCTGACCTTGGATTTCGACGCCGAGGCTTCGACTGATCTTGCGGCCGTTAACTTCGATGCGGCCATACCACCACTTGCTTTTGTCCCGATGAATTTCGAGTCCCATAATGTTTCTCCGTTTTGTTTAGGTTTTTTGAAACCCAAAGAAACGTGAAGCAACGGACAGCATCTCCCGAAATTGCGGTATCCAGAGTAACCGACTAACCGATGTCGAAACATCGATTAACCGGTTTTGATGAAGGCAGTTACATCACGCCCTCATAACCTGAAGGTCGCTGGTTCAAATCCAGCCCCTGCACCCAATTTCACCGCATGTGAAAATTGGTTAAGAGGAAAGCTGCTCAACCTCTTCGCGAAAGCGGTAACGTCCGCGATCAACTGCTCCAACTGCAAGGTGGGCGATCAGCTGATAATCGATAAGGAGCGGTACAAACGGATGGTTGATTGCGAACGACTAGTTTGCTTCGTTTACGATCCCGACCACAGAATCGCAAATCCTGCAGGCTTAGAAAACGACCTGTCGTCCGAGAGCCCGCTGGTTACGGAGGTTCTCATCCTTCCGAAAAGCTAATTCAATGCAAACACCCCAAACACCTCAAAAAGCAGACACGAAATCTGAAACTACGGCAGACGCTGGCACCAAAAAAACCCAAGGATTCCAGTTACACGAAATCGACGCCTTCAAAGCTTTCTTCGTAGAATTCTCGAAAGAAAGCGAACGGGCTATGGTAGTATTAACAGCGTCACGAATCGAAAATCTACTGCAACAAATCTTGGGGAAATTTCTAATTCCAAATACATCACGCACTGACGATTTCTTTGAAAATCAAGGCCCCGGCTCTACGTTCAGCAATCGCATTTCTATCCTTTATAGAGTTGGTGTTTTGGATGCGGAATTTACGAACACACTTCATCGTATAAGACGAATTAGAAATAGTTTTGCACACGAACACACCTCGTGCACTTTGGAAAGTGGTTCCCATAGCGACCAAGTGAAAAGCTTATGCGCGCATGTAAGAAAGTGTCATTCTTTTGAAGAATTCGGGGACTTGTTCTTCGGAAACATAAAGGGGAACAAAAGAGACTACATGACAATGATGGCGATTATTACGATAAGGCTAGAAGCAATTTTTCAGCACCTCGAACCCGCTAACGCAGAGAAGGCCGCCACCATAATGACCGAGGCGATGAAGGAGCCCAAAGTTACAGCCGCAGAGGAGAAGGATAAAAAAAGCAGTTAGTCAGTTACGTTGAGATTGAACAAGGAAAGGCGCAGCGGGGCCGGCTCGCCCCTCCGGGGCGCATCCGGACTCCGCTCGCGCATCTTTACTCCATCGAACGACGACAGTAATCGGCACCGCTTCCGAGGTGGCTGGTGCCGCCAAAGGCTCATGCGGAACAGACAGATTAGCCTCCGTTGGCGGTGCGGCTCGCGAAAGAGCGTGCCACCGTCACCGGGGCCGAAATCGACATCAAAGTCCTCAACACTCGTCTGAAGGATTTCGTGAAATAGCTGTGATCATACCAAACCCAAAAAGAGGCCCGCTCTTTCGAGCGGGCCTCTTGCGTTCCTACGTCAGGGGCGCGTTTGACGAAGACTAGCGACTCATCACCTCCATCTTCTGACCCATGAGTTCTGCGGCTATTGCTTCGCCGATCGATAGGGCGGCCATTTCCTCGCACCACAGCCATTGTCCGTTGGGGTTGGCCTCGAGGAACACGGTGTCGCCGGAGTTGGTGACGATAACATCGAAACACGCGAAATTCAAACCGGTAGCCCGCATGTAGGCACGCAACTTTCCATGTAGCTCGGGACACTCATAAGCAGAGTGGTTGAGTCTCTTCGTGTCGAAGCGGTGATCGTCCGAGGTGACGTCACCGCTCCGCGCTTCGATGCAGCAGGCAAAGACCTGCTCACCGACGCATGTTATCCGAAGCTCGCAGCGCTTTTCAACGAACTCTTGAAATAGTGTCGGCATGTAGCGCACCTTGTCCTTCGCCGCGTCGAGTTCCTCGCGCGTAATTCTCCGCGTAAAGAGCCCATAGTGCACGGTTTGTTTATCCAGCTCTTGGCTGACGCTGAGCGATCCGATGGATTTGATTGCCAGATCGGCACCAATTTGATCGGCAAAGCTCAGGGCGGCATCGACGTCATTTGTCAGAATGGTGCGGGGCGTTTTGAAACCCACTTCCGCGGCAACGCGAAGCTGCAGCAGTTTGCGGTGTGCGTTTCGCGTCGTGAATGGATTGTTGATCCAGATGGCATCCTTGAGGAGTGCGTAGATTCCCATCAGAATCTCGGTGAATTCGGCTTCAACGTATTCGAGTGCGCCAGCTTCTACGGCGAGATGTGCGACCGCGACGGGCTCCGGCTTGCGATACCACACGGCTGTCACCAGACTGAGGTCGATGCGTTTGCCGCTGTCGCGGACGAAAAGAACTCCGTTGCAGGCAGTCGGATTGACTGTGAGTTCGACGTTGGTGGCGAGATCCTCGGTATTGATACGAACCCATACGACACCGGCGGAATCGAGGTGTCGTGAAACGGATCCGACGTGACTATCGGTTTTGGCTGTGAAGATTAGAATCATGGTGAAAAATTGCCCGCTGCCGAATTTTCGGCAGCGGGCTTGTTGGTTCTGTAGGATCAGTCGTCTTTTTTCGTGTCCGACTTCGAGCGCCCGAAAAGCGGATTGACGCTCTCATCCTCGCGACAGGTCGAAAAATCCCGCGACGCGGAAAATTCCGAGAGCTGCGAACCAGGATTGTAGGCGAATCCGCGGCCGACGTCAGCGCCGCCGTCGAAGGCGAGCGCGTAAGGGAGCGCGGCGATGAGGGGCATCGCGGCGTCCGTGCTGAGGTTTAACTTTTTAGCGATCATGGTATGTATTTTTTAACGTTGAGCGTTTTTTACGCTCGGCCATCAGCGTTCTGCTGTTGGTTACCATAATATTAGCCGAAGAACGGACCCGACATAAGGTGCAAGGCGGTCCAGGCTGAGTCATGCAACCGGGTTCAGTGTGGCTCAAAGTTCTCCACCAATTGAGGTCCACGCCGGTCCAGTTGGGTCCATCGTCCTCGCGATCTCGTGAGTAAAAACTCAACGCGCGATTGCTAACAGTCTGACGACTACCGGGACGGCTCGCGAAGTTGCTTCAACTTCATCTCGGCCTCGCGCGTGAACTGAGCAAGGCTCCACTCGCGTTCAGCGCGAATGCACTGCTGAAAACAAATTTCTGCTCGTGGGAAAATCTTCAAGGAAGAGATTTTGATCTCACCGAACTTAACTTCCTTAGCAACGCTGACGAGAATCCGATATTCTACCTTATCTAAAAAAAGAGCCGGGCTTAGTTTTAGCGTGATACGTTCTTCCTTTTTCCCACTCCTAAAACCAGCGAGGTCGAGAAATGCGGTGCCGAGCAAAAGATACGTATGTGCGATTCCCTCATGGTCACCTAACATCTGCTGCAATCTCAGCGATATCTCACCGATTAAGATAGCCTGAGTTGGTTCTTTCCTTTCAACGTGCACCCAGCCCAGTGTCGTTAAACTCCGCGCAACTTCTGATCGCATGTCCCGCGATAGTCGTCCGCTCAAAGCAGTCAGTATATGCATGAAAGCGTCATCAAGTTTCACAAGCTTCAGGGCCACTATTGCTAGTCGATTATGAACACTTGCGACCGACGCAGGAGAGCCGGCCTTCTTTGCCAACGGCAGCGATTTCGTGGAAAGAGTCTTCCAAGCTGCTGGAGTGTCTCCAAGGCTCAACTGCGCGATCGCCAGATAGTTCAAGAGCCGAAGTTGAATGCGACAGGGAGGAAATCGCTCTTCGTTGTCCTCGATCACCCGGAGCCCGATTTGGAACGTGCTTTCGGCAGCCTGAGGATCGCCTGCATGAAGCTGAGCTTGGCCTTCGCGCAACAGCGCATCTGCATAAAAATGAAAGTCTCCGGTATGACGATTGAGAAGACCCAGTTGGTGCAGGCATTCCGCGGCGCGCTCCCAATCGGATGTCATCTCTAAAAGAAGGCAGAGCTTGTTGAGAAGCCCACTTTCCTTCCACACATTCTTTAGGCCTCCGGCATTCAATGCATTGCTCTGCAAATAATCTATCAATGGTTCCGCAAGTCTGGTTAGTTCATCTTTCCTCACTTCTGCATCGCTAAAAACCGCAGGTGGTAAACCCAACCCCCCGGGCGGCTGAGGCACGCCTTCTCCAAAGAATTTCTCCCAAGGACTCGGAGGCGTCTTCTTGTGCCTGTTAGCGACGATGATGAATTGCGTAAACAAATCTCCCAAGCGCTCAATCCAAGTATCGAAGACCGTCTCCTCCGTTGGGTGCTTGATTCTTTTTACCGTACTACGCGATAGCCCATCGCTGTTATATATCTGATCCCACGACAATCCCGAGGTCCGAACCCAGCGATCCAAGCGACTGCCAACCCGCTTGGCAAGAGCCTGAGGAACTCCTTTACGGGGCAGTTGGAGGGATTCTGACTCCGGTTTCACGACACATGAGTCAATACCTTCTGGATCGGACTGGAGCTTCCTGCATGGCTGATTCGATAACCAATTAGTGCATCGGCGAAATCGGCAGGAGTTTTCATCGGCGGGTTAGTGGCTGGAAGTCCAAAACTTTCCAACAGGAAGGGATTAAAGCAGAAATCTTGATAATACTGCAAGTCTCGACGCCCAGATTTCGGGCGAGTACCCGGTCTGCGCTCAGGCAGTATATCCCAAAACGCCATAAGCTCATCAGCGATCTGCGCTCGATTTAGTTGGGTCGCCTCGCCTTCTGGTCCCCATCCGACGGCTAAAATCCCTGACAGTCGTGTTTCGGGGAGCACCGAACAACCCGTCGCTTTCGACAATTCCTCGTGGAAGATTCGTAAGCGACCGATCTTCGGGTCGCGGGTCGCATCGATCTCGTTCGCTGGGTGACTAAATGCGCAGAGATCGGCGAATTCAGGAAGCAGGTTCAATCCATCACGACGAACTCTGATGGAGCCTGGCCATCCCAAGGCCCGCACCCGTCCATCTGGAGCCGGCACAAGCGTTAGGTCGTCCTCC
>JBEHXD010000286.1:0-7081 GCA_048498875.1 Verrucomicrobiota bacterium | reverse complement strand
CCGCGGCCGCGACGGCGCGCGGCACGAGCACACGGTGAGATCAACTGTCGGAACGACGATATCGATGGTCTGCGTCAGGTCGTGCAACGCCTTGTAATACCCCTCCAACAATTCCATCTGGTCATACCGCTGGCTGAAACGGTTGAAATCGATCGCCCAGCGGCTGTCGTAATCGTGGATCAGCGCGACCTCCGCGACCGGTGCCGTGCCTGCTAGCGTCGGAGCGACTTTCGCAAATTCAGCCCCGGTTTGGGCGATCTCGGCGTAGACCGGAACCGGCTCGCCGTCGGGCCCCACCAACGACCCATGGTATTGTTCCTGTCCGTTCAACGCGCTGCGCCACTGCCAGAAAGCCACACAGTCCGCGCCATGTCCCACCGCATGCCACGCCATCGCACGCGTCTCGCCGCGATCAAGTGAACTGCTCACCGTCGGTGACCAATCGACAAACCCGGGCGCCATTTCCAGCACCCAGAAGTTTTTCCGTTTCCAGCCGCGCACCAGATCGTGCGTGGAGCCGCTGCGATCCGGATTCAAATGTCCCGTGCCGTTCTTCGACTGATCGAAATAGCCCGAGCCCAGGTATTCATCCCACGCGATCACATCGAAATCCTCCGCAATCATCTGCCGGTTGAAGCGATTCGCCCAGCCGAGTCCACCCAGGTTCGTCGTGATCAACTGCCGCGGTTCGATCGTCGCGCGCAGGACGTCGATCTGGTTCTTTTGAAAACTGCGCCAGGTGTCCGTCACGAATCGTTTGTAGTCGAGCAGCAATCCCGGATTCGCGCGTCCGGTCGTCATCGGTATCTGACTCCACTGATCGTACGTCTGACTCCAGTAGGCCGTGACCCAGTGCTTGTTCAATGCGTCGAGTGTGCCGTATTTTTGCTCGAGCCAGCGGTGAAATTTTTCCCTCGATTCCCCGTCGAATGAATCCTCGGTATACTCATTGCCGATCTGCCAGGCGATTACGTTGGGATTATGCCCGAAACGCGCTGCGAGTTTTCCCACGATGTCCCGGCAGAGCTCGCGATACTTCGTGCTGCCAATCGAGAAATGCCTCCGCGAACCATGCTGGAGTTGTTTGCCGTCCTCCCCCACCCGCAGCGTTTCCGGATATTTTGTGGTCAGCCACGCCGGCGGCATATCCGTGGGCGTGCCAATGATCACCACCATGCCGTGTCTGCCGGCGGCATTGATCGCGCGCTCCATCCAGTCGAGGTCATAACGTCCCTCGCCTGGTTCCAGGCTGCTCCACGCAAACTCGCCGATGCGCACCATGGTTAAACCGGCCCGCTGCATCCGCGCAAGATCGTCCTCCCACTGGCTCTCCGGCCACTGCTCGGGATACCAGGCCGAACCCAACATGAGCGGTGGGGTTTCAACCGCACCGACCATCCCGGTTGCGAGCACTGCCATCACCAGGACGGCGAACCATCGGCCGGTTGCTTTCGCGTGTTTCATCAGTTTCGCACCCGGTTTGACCGATCGATTCAAAGCCTCGCAGCGGAGAGACGGCTTAGTCTCACGATGAGGAACCGGTGGGCCGGCGCCGGACGAGCAGGAGATGCTCGGTCGCGAGCACGGTCTCGTTGCGCTGGTTGATCGCTTCCACCGCTTCAACCACCACGCCGTGATCCGGGCGTTTGGGGTGATCGCGTTTTTCCTTAACGCTGCAGCGGGTGGTGATCGTGTCGCCGATGAACACCGGCTTGATGAACCGCACGCGGTCGTAGCCGTAGGAAAACGCCGCGGGATTGATTTCCCCGGCGGTCTGTCCCACTGCGACGCTGAAAATCAGCGTGCCATGCGCAATGCGCTGCTTGAAATCCTGGGTCTTGCACCACTCCGCGTCCATGTGATGCGGATAAAAGTCGCCCGTCTGGCCGGCGTGCATCACGATGTCGGTTTCCGTGATCGTGCGTCCGGTCGAAACCCGCGCAGCCCCGGTGGCATAATCCTCGAAAAATTTCGCGTTCACGTGACCACCTCCAGTCCCAGCGCCCGGGTAATCGCCGCCGCTGCCGTCGTCATCTCGGCAATCAGGGCCGCCTCGTCACCCCGCTGGCCGCGCCGCAACAAACGCGTGATCGCCAGCGCGCCCGTGATGCCGGCGGCCGGATTGCCCACCAGCACCGAGACGTCGCGGACGCCTTCGATCGTTTCGCTTTCCGCCGTCGAAACCGATTTCCTTTTCAATTCCGCGAGGGAGGCATCGAATGAAGTCCTCGCCTTCCCCGTCAGCTTTCGTCCGCTGGGCGATTCCTCGACCACGGCCGCCTGCGCCATTCCGTCGAGCTGCGCCAGCAACAGCCGGCCGGAAGCGGTTGCCACCGGATCGAATAACGCGCCCACTTCGATCGACAACCGGACCCGTTCCGGGCTTTCGCGTTGCGCCACCACCAAAAGTTTTCCGCGATCGAGGACGCTCAAATGACACGATTCGCGCACCTTCTCAGTCAGGATCTGCATCGGCAGTTGCGCCGCATGCAAAAGTTTTTCCGTGATCGAGTGCGCATGCGCCAGGGAATAAAGCTTCAGCGTCAGTCCGTATTTTCCCGACGCGGCCTCGCGCGTGATGTATCCACGTTGTTCGAGGCAGTTCAGCATCCGGAAAAGTTCGCTGCTGCTGCGCTCGAGCTTCACGCCCAGCTCGGCCAGCGAAAGCGGCACGGCGACCGCCGCCAAAGCCTCGATGATATCAAGACCCTTCTCCAGTGCCGGGACGGTGTAATTTGGGGTGTGGGGCATTTCCGACTTGCTTTGATTTGCTAATAAAATTTAATTTTGCAAATAAAATTGCGTACCCCGCTTAATCTTCCCTTCCCTCTGCCCGCCCGCATGCGTCCGATTGTGGTGATCGGCGCCGGGGGCATCGTGCGTGACGCGCATCTGCCGGCTTACCGGCTCGCGGGATTTCCGGTCGCCACGATTCACTACCTGGCTTCCGCAAAGGCGGGATCACTGGCCGCGGAATTCGGTGTCCCGCGCATCTGCCCGACCCTTGAAGAGGCCGTCCGCACCGCACCGCCCGACCCCGTTTTCGATGTTGCCGTCCCCGCCCCGGCGCTCCGCGGCGTATTGGAGGCCCTGCCCGACCGCGCGGTCGTTTTAATCCAGAAACCGTTTGGGGAAAACCTCGACCAGGCACGCGCATTGCTCGCGCTCTGTCGTCGCAAGCAGCTCACCGCCGCCGTGAATTTCCAGCTGCGCTTTGCTCCCGCCGTCGCCACCGCCCGAAACCTGATCGCAACCGGCGCGATCGGCGAATTGCACGACGTGGAAATCCGCGTGACGGTCCACACCCCATGGCACCTGTGGACCTTTCTCGAAGGCGCACCACGGGTGGAAATTCTTTATCACAGCATTCATCACATTGACCTCGTCCGCTCTTTTCTCGATGATCCGCGCGGGATCCACGCCCTGACGCTCAGGCATCCCGCCACGCCGCGGCTCGCCGCCACCCGCTCGGTCATGGCCCTCGACTACGGGGACCGCGTGCGCGCCACCATCACGGTCAACCACGGCCATAATTTCGGCACCCGTCACCAGGAAAGCTACGTCAAGTGGGAAGGCACCCACGGCGCGATCAAGGCGCAACTGGGCCTGCTCATGAATTATCCCCACGGAGCCGACGATTATCTCGAAAAGTGTCAGGTCGGGACCGACGGCGTGGCCGGTCCCTGGCAGCCGCTCCCGGTCGTGGGCAGCTGGTATCCCCATGCATTCATCGGCACGATGGGAAGCCTTGTGCGATTCGCCAATGGCGAGACGACCGACCTGCCCACGCGGGTGGAGGACGCCTGCCGGACCATGGCGGTCGTGGAGGCTGCCTATCAATCCAGCGCCACCGGCGCGACGCCCATTCCTTCTTCATGAGTTCTTCGGTCATTCTTCGCGGCATCACGTGGAACCACTCGCGCGGTTACTCGCCCATGGCGGCGACCGCGCAGCGGTTTAGCGAACTGCACCCCGCCATCAAAATCGTCTGGGAAACACACTCGCTTAAAACCTTCGAGGAATCACCGGTGGGCCAGCTCGCCGCGGAGTACGATCTGATGGTGCTCGATCATCCCTGTGTCGGCAAAGCGGTGCCCAGTGGAGCGCTGCTTCCGCTCGACGAACACCTTTCCGTCGATTTTCTGACGGATCAGGCCACGCACCACGTCGGGCTTTCCCATGCGAGTTACCAGAGTGGCGGACACCAGTGGGCACTCGCCATCGACGCCGCCACGCCCATCGCCTTCTGGCGCGACGACCTGCTGGTCCGGCACGGAATCAGCGTGCCCAAAACGTGGCTGGAAGTGCTGGCCCTGGCCCGGCAGGGACGGGTCGAGGTACCGGCGGCGCCGATCAATTGCCTGATGAATTTCTATGCGCTGTGCCTCGCCGCCGGCGAAGAACCTTTTGTTTCCCCGGAGAGGCTCATTTCCCGCGACACCGGTCTCGCCGCCATGGCCCAGCTGCAGGAGCTTCTGGCGTTGTGCGATCCCGGCTGCTGGAACCGCAATCCCATCGCGTCCCACGAACTGGTGTCATCCGCCGCCAACGAGAAGTTATTCTACTGTCCGCTGGCCTATGGTTACTCGAACTACGCCCGTCGCGGCTATGCCGATCGCCCGCTCGATTCCGGCGAAACTCCGCTGGTCGCGGGCCGGCCGCTACGCACCACCCTCGGCGGCGCCGGCCTCGGACTTTCTGCGTTGCGCCCCCACCGTCGCGAGATGCTCGCTTACGCGGCGTTTGTCGCCTCCGGTGCGATCCAACGCACGATTTACACCCAGAGTGGCGGACAGCCTGGACACCGGAGCGCGTGGCTCGACGCCGATAACAATCACCTCACGCGCGGTTACTTCAGCCGCACGCTGCCTGTGCTCGATCGCGCTTATCTCCGTCCGCAGTTTCCGGGCTACATGAATTTCCAAAAACAAGGATCGCCGATTCTTCACGACGCGCTGCGCGGGCGCCTCCCGGCCGCCGATGCGCTCGCCCAACTCGATCATCTGTACCGGGACAGCCTCCTCCTGACCACCGCCGCATGAAACCCCTCGAAGGTCTCCTCGTCCTCGATTTCGCCCAGTTTCTCGCGGGCCCGTGGGCGGCAACGCGCCTGGCCGATCTCGGCGCCCGGGTCATCAAAATCGAACGCACGCGCACCGGCGACATCGGCCGTCAGCTTTATATTTCCAATCTTGCGCTCGATGGCGACAGCACGCTGTTCCATTCCATCAACCGCAACAAACAAAGCTACGCCGCCGACCTGAAAAATCCGGCGGACCTGGCAAAAATCAGACAGCTCGTGGCGCGGGCCGACGTCCTGATTCAGAATTTCCGTCCCGGGGTGATGGAACGGATCGGATTGGGAGCCAAAGAATGCGCCCTGCTGAATCCGCGTCTCGTATACGGCGTGGTCACCGGCTATGGCTCCGTGGGACCGTGGGTGGAAAAACCCGGACAGGACCTGCTGGCCCAGTCGCTCTCCGGCCTGGTTCATCTCAATGGCAATGCCGGTGAGCCCCCCCTGCCCTTTGGCCTCTCCGTGGCGGATCTGACCGCCAGCGCGCATCTGGTCCAGGGCCTCCTGGCCGCACTGGTCCGGCGCGGGACAACCGGACGAGGCGGTCTCGTCGAAGTGAGCCTGTTGGAATCGGTGCTCGATCTTCAGTTCGAAGTGACCACGACCTTCCTCAATGACGGCGGGCGCGAACCGCAGCGCAGTGCCGTGAACAACGCCCACGCCTACCTCGGCGCGCCCTATGGCGTCTATGCGACAGCCGACGGCCATCTTGCGCTTGCCATGGGCTCGATCATCAAACTAGGCGAACTGCTCGGGCTGGCCGCGCTCGCGGCCTTTAGCGATCCGGCCACCTGGTTTTCACGGCGCGATGAGATAAAACGCCTTCTCGCCGTCCACTTGAAAGCACAGCCGACCCGCCATTGGCTCGATCGTCTTGAACCAGCCGACTACTGGTGCGCCGAGGTGCTTTCGTGGCCGAAACTTTGGGAGACCGAGGCGTTTCGCGCGCTGGATTTCGTCCAATCCGTCACCCGCGACGACGGACCGACGCTGCGCACCACGCGGTGCCCCATTACCATCGACGGCGAACGCTTCAAATCAACCCGCGGCGCTCCGCGGGTCGGGCAGCACACCACGCAAATCCAAGAGGAATTCAACCTCTAGAAATAATCTTGCCGTCGACTGCAGCCGGGAGCGTTGACCCCGGTCCGAAAAAATCCGCACGAGCCCAAACCCGGGGTCAGCGCCCCCGGCTACAGAATAAACATCTACCCCACGTCCACTACCCCGACCATGTCTCCTCCCACCCCCAATCCACTTCTCGGCACCGCGTTTCACACGATAGGCGCCGGCAGTGCGGCGCTCTGTTATGCACCGCAGCGATACCTGCATAAATGGAGCTGGCAAACCTACTGGCTGGTTCAGGCAGCCGGGTGCTGGTTGATTCTGCCGTGGATTTTCGCCTGGTTGACCATCCCGGAACTGGGGGCGGTGCTGGCCGAGGCGCCGAAGGACGCGATGCTCAAATCCTATTTGCTCGGCGTGCTCTATGGCGTCGGCGGCATCGCGTTCGGCATTGCGATCCGTTACATCGGCTATTCGTTAACCTATGCGCTCGCCATCAGTATTTCCTGCGTGCTCGGCACCCTGCTGCCGCCGTTGCTCGCCGGTACCCTCGGCCAGACGCTCGACACTTCCGCGGGGTTTCTCGTCATCGGCGGGGTGTTGCTCGGCGGCGGTGCCATGATCGTGACAGGCTTTGCCGGGTTTCGTCGCGAACGCGAAACCACCGTTAGTACGGAAAAGACTCCCTTCAACGCCCGTCTCGGACTGCCGATCGTTTTGCTCGCCGGCGTACTTTCCGCGGTTTTCAATTTTTCCCTGCAAGCGGCCGCCCCCGTGGCGGAAGCCGCCGCGCGTCACGGAGCGGGATATTTTCAGGGCAATGTCATCTATCTGTTTTCCAACAGCGGAGCCTTTACGACCACCCTCATCTACGTGGCCTGGCTTGCCACGCGCGGAAAAAGCTGGGGTGAGTTTCTCCGCACGCCCGACGGCACCGGC
>JBEHXD010000285.1:0-7089 GCA_048498875.1 Verrucomicrobiota bacterium | reverse complement strand
TGATCGATGGCGATGCCCGGGCTCGCAAAAATCGGCACCCGGCGGTCGGCGTCGGCCAACGTGTCGACCACCCGGGCCATCGACGCCTGGGCGAGCACAATGACGTCGACACCCAGGGAGAGCTCGCGCAAGGCAGCCCCCACAATCTGATCGTGTTTTGCGGTATCGCCGGCCATGAGGGCCTCAAATGCGCCCACGCAAAGTCGCGAAGTGAGCTCGATTTCACGCCCTGCCGCAGCCGCCCGACGCCGCACCAAATCAGCGGTGGGATTAAGCGTCGTGGGCAGCGTGGCAATCACCCCGATCCGCCGTCCCGCCTGCACCGCCCGATCCGCCATCGGTTGATCGACCCTCAGCACCGGTACGCCCGAAAAAGGGGCCGCTGCCTCCACCGCGGGACCAAGCGAGGAACAGGTGACGAGCACGAAATCGGCGCCGCCCGCCTCTGCTGACTCAATGTAGCCGGCCACGCGCCGGGCAATATCCGCCGTGAGACTGCCCTTCGCGCCGATCGCACGAACGAGGCTGTCATCCACGATGTTGAACGTCTCGACGTTCGGCAGCTTCGTTTTGCAGAGTTGTTGGAAAACCGGGACCAGGGTCGCCGAGGTGTGAATGAGCGCGAGGGTTTTGCGTGACATGGAAAAATTGATTTTGAGATCGGGCAGTTCAAGCCGGCATCGGAGAAACGACACCCCGGACGACATCACCGAAATAATCGGGTGCACCGACCTGGCCGCCTTTGAAATTTATTTCGAGGCCATGGGCCGCGCTGTTCGTGGCAAACGCACGGCAGAGCGGTGCACCCGGCGCCAGGGGAGCGATCATCTCCACCGCCTCGATGCCAAGGGCACGTCCCGCATAGCTCGAGGTGTCACCGCCCGCCACCAGCAGGCGTTGCACCCTTGCCTGTTCGATCGCCGTCAAAGCGATTTTCCCCAGCGCCGCTCCGAGTACGTTCGCGGGCACCAGGGAACCGGATTCACCCCGGCAGGTGTAGACCACCGTGTGCCGGCCGGCTTTCAATTCGGCGACCGCTTTCGCCGCCGTGGCGGAAATGTCAGGCAGGGAGGGATTCAGTTCGATCGTGGAAAACCCATTGGCCTGTGCCCAGGCAATCTGGCCCGCGGTCACCGGAGAGCAGCTGCCGGAAACAACCAGCAGCGGTCCCGCTTTTCCCGGCCTGGTCCATGTTTTTTCCGCCGCGACCTTTCCCTGCGCCGACCAGTGCGCACCGAGCGCAGCGCCCACGGCGGAGGAGCCGACCGAGAAAACGGGAATGCGCAGCACCGCGTCGCGATCGATGAGGGCGCCAAGACGCGCCAGCTGGTCCGCGGAAAGCACGTCGAAAAGAACAATTTCCGCGCCCGCCAGAATGATTTTTTCCAGTGCTGCCGTCGCGTCGGCCTCGGACAGGGAGATCTTCAGGACATCGAAGAGGGCGATGGTTTTTCGTGTTTGTTTCGCGAGATGGCGGCGCAGATCGGACTCGTCGGCCGGCGTGACCGGATGGCGGCTCATCGACGGATGGCGATCCAATCGATAAATTTCGCCCGCACTGCCAATGCCCATGCGGGCAAACAGATTTCCAAAGGCACAATATCGCCCGAGCGCGGGAGCCCCAACCAGCAGCGGCACGTACCGATTCTCGAAAATCTCGGATCCGATTTCGATGGCGCGCCCGATGCTGCCGATGGCCGGCGACGAATCGAACGTCGAACACACCTTATAGTGCACATGCCTCGGGCCCAGGGCTCGCAACGCATTAAAAGCCGGCCGCAGCTCCTCCGTCATTGCCGCGGGTTTAAGCGAACGGCTCAACCCGGCGACACCGATTGCCTGCAGCCCCCGGTTATAACGCGCAAACTGCTCGGGCGTGGGCGCCGTCAGAAAAAGCGCTGTCCGTACCCCCGCCCGGCTCAGCGATTCCAGAGCGTCGGTCGAGCCGGTAAAATCGTCGCCGTAGTAGGCGAGCAAAAGTTCGGGGGTGGCGGTCATGGGATGATAAGTCGTATGGGTCCTAGAGGTCTTATGGGACTTATATTTTACCAAACCTGGCCGCGGATTTCGCCAGCGCCGGATAACGCACGATCGCCGCCTCGTAGCTCAACCCTTCCACGGCCGCCTCCCACCATTGCCGAAGCGCGCGCACGCCTGCCGCCGGACCGTCCGGGTGTGCCTGGATGCCGCCTCCGGCCATGTATAACAAATCGACCGCCCGGGTGCGACGCCAGGTCTCGGGCGCCTGTCCGCCCCATTGCCCGGAGGAAACCACCGGCAAAACGGGTTTTCCCAATGGCTCCGGTGCGAGACACGCGCTGATGGCACGCACCACCGAATCGTCCGACTCCCAGAATTTATTGGCGATACCGTTGACGTGCAGTTGATCAACGCCGGCGAGGCGCCAAATCTTCTGGTAGGCGGGAAACTCAATTCCCAACTGCGGATGCCGGTTGAGCATGCCCCAGCCGTTGCGGTGGGCGTGGATGGCCAGCGCACCGCGATCGCAGATTTTTTTTGCCGCCGAAAGTCCGACGCTGTTGACGCTGACCATCGCACACGTGCCACCGGCCACCATCACCTTGTCGTAGTGGCGCAGCATCGGATCCAGCTCGTCGCTGATGTTGAAGGCATACATCGCCTTCTTTCCCGTTTTTTCCGCCTGGGCGTTGATCACTTTCATGATCGCGTCGACCCGGGCATCGAAGGGCGAGTGTGGCGGATCGGCCATCAACTCATCGTCTTTGAGGAAATCGATTCCCGCCTCGATCAGTTCCTTCACCATCGACGCGGTCTGTTCCGGCGTCAGCCCGATGCTCGGCTTGATAATGGTACCAATCAGCGGACGATCGGTGACGCCGGTCAATTTGCGACAGCCGGGAATGCCAAATTGCGGACCGCGAAATTTTGCCGCGAATGACGGCGGCACGGTAAAATCCAGCAATTTCAATCCGGAGAACTGCGCGAGCTCGTAGAGATTTCCCTGCAGGGTCGAGACCAACGCGGGCAGATTGTGACCGAAGTTCTCCATCGACCACGAAATGACCACTTCCGCGCGCCGGTAATTTTCCACTTTCGCCCGCCCCGTGGGCAGAGAGGGCGAAGTCACTGTTTCAAGTTCGGTGATTTTTTCCACGCGCGCCGCATAGCGCTGCTTGAGCTCGGCGGTTTCTCCCGGCACCGCCACAAACGTCCCGGAGGACTGTTCGCCCGCGAGGGTGGCGGCGGCTTGTGCGACCGGCAGCGGCGTTTCGATCAGGTAGGTGGCCGCGACGCGTTCCATGATCATGCGCTGAACGTACTGGTAAACGTATAATTTCCCGCACCGGCCTCGCAAAGTACAAAGCCCGCTTCCCTTCCCCTGATCACGAGACCGTCGGATTGGACATTCGTGCCCTGATCACAGGGAATACAGATCTGCGCCGAGGTGTTTGCGGGAATGCGAACGCTCCAGCTGAGTTGATTGTTCGTTCGTTTCCAATGGCTCACAATCTCACCGTGCAACGACCGGTAGGAAGCGCGGGCAAAATCCAATCCCCGGCGCGGGAACGGTTTTAATACAAAGCGCTGGAATCCGGATTCGATCGGATCGAGTTCAATCCCCGCCACGTGCCGGAACAGCCACTCCCCCACCGAGCCGAGCGAGTAATGGTTGAACGAATTCATGTGCGGATTGAAAAACCCCTCTTCATGGGTCCAACCATTCCACCGTTCCCAAATCGTAGTCGCCCCATGCTTCACGGGGTAAAGCCACGAGGGATAGCTGTCCTGCAGCAGAAGTTTGTAAGCCACGTCCGCATGTCCCGCGAGCGTGAGCACCGGATTGAGATGACTGATCCCTATGAACCCCGTGCTCAAATGCCAGTCCAGCGACCGGATGTCCTCGACCAGTCTTTCCGCCGCCCGGACCCGTGATTCCCGCGGCAAAAGATCAAACGCCAAGGCGAGCAAATAAGCAGTTTGGTTTTTCACCGTCAGTTCGCCGTCAGCCCGGACGAATTCCGCCTGAAATGCCATCCGAACTTTTTCGAACATGGCCTGAAAGCGTTTCGCATCGGCGTCGTAGCCCAGTTCGCGCGCCATGCGGGCCATCTTGGTGGCGTCGTCCGCCCAATAGGCAGTCGCGAGAAAGTTCTTCATCGGCGAATGCGTGCGGAACGTCGTATCGGTGGGAATGCAAAGCCAGTCGCCGTAGTTGTTGCGCAAATCCTGTGTCCGCAATCCGTCGGGATTCGTGCGCTCGACATAATCCAGCCATGCCGTCATGGCCCGCCAGTGACGTTCAAGAATCCTGCGGTCGCCGTAAACCCGCCAGATTGTCCAAGGCACGATGATCCCCGCGTCGGCCCAGCCGGCGGCGCCACAGAGATCGTCGAGACCCACGAAGTTTACGGTCTCCCGATTGCGCGGCGCGATGTCCGGAAAAATTCCGTCGGCGGTCTGCGCATCCTCGACATCGGTCATCCACTTCGTGAAAAACGCCGCCACGTCCCGGTTGCACGTCGCAGTGCGGAGGAATACCTGCGCATCGCCCATCCACCCAAGACGTTCGTCCCGCTGCGGACAATCCGTGGGCACCGAGAGAAAATTATCCCGTTGCGACCAGACTCCATTGAGCCAAAGCCGGTTGACGCCCGTGTGTGAACAGTCGAAGCGCCCCGCCTCCGGCATGGCCGAATGAACCGCACAACCGGTGACCGCCGTGGTCGGAAGTGCCTCGGCCAGGCCGGAAATTTCGACGTATTGAAACCCGTGAAACGTAAAGCGCGGTTCCCAGACCTCTTCGCCACCCCCGCGGCAGACATAAACGTCGATCGATTTGGCACGGCGGAGATTTTCCGTATAAAGTGTGCCGTCCGGACGCAATCGTTCGCCATGACGGATCTGAATGCGCGTTCCTGCCTCGGCCGTCACTTTCAGGCGAATCCAGCCCGTGATGTTTTGTCCGAGATCATAGATCTGAACGCCGGGAAAAATTTCCTTTCGCGAGATCGCCGGAAGGAATTCCGTTATCTGCACCGGTTCCGATCGCTGGGCCACGAGCGGCACGGACGGCGCGGGAACTTCCCTGACAGGAAGCCACTGCCGGGGAACCCGCCGGGCATCGAAGGTCTCCCCCATCATGAAATCGGAGCTGAGGATCGGACCCGTCGCACAGGCCCAGGACTCATCGCTTGTGACGATCAATTTGCTTCCATCGGTAAGCTCCACCTCCAGCTGAACCAGCAGACTGTTTTCCAGACTGCCATGCCGTCCGCGTTTTTCCTGCCAGCCCACAAACCCGCTCCACCAGCCATCGCCGAGGACGGCCGTCAGGGTGTGGCGTCCGGGCGTGAGCTGCCCGGTGATATCGTACGCTCGATAGTGGACGCGTTTGTCATAATCAGTCCACTCCGGCGCGAAAAGATCCTGGCCGATTTTATTCCCGTTCAGACGGAGTTCAAAAATTCCCCGCGCCGTCGCATAAACCACCGCGCGTCTAACGGAACCGGCCACCGCAAACTCGCGCCGAAACCATCCCGGAGTTCCGGGTTCGGTCAAGGTTCCCTCGATCGCGTCGGGGTCGCGCCGGACGATTTCCGGATCGGCCGCAATCCAACGGGCGGTCCAATCCGATTTCTCGAGCAATCCCAAGCTCCAGTGTGCGGTCGAAGACAGGACCACATCGCCGGTCTCGTCCCACGCTTCCACATTCCAATAACAAACGTCCCGGGAACGCAAAGACTGGCCTGCATACGCCACCTGAACCGTCTGCGCGCTCTCGATGCGACCGCTATCCCAAAGATCCGCCTCTCCCAAGCCCAGCTGCCTTTCGGTCTGGGCGACGCGCACGCGCCACGCCACCTGCCGCGCTCCGCGACGGCCGGACTCCAGCATCCAGCTCAGACGCGGCCAACGTTCGTCGATCCCCTCGGGATTGACGAGGTATTCGCACCGCAATGAGGTGATACGGGTATCGCTCATCACTACGCTCGTTCCGTCTCAATCTGCTCCAGCGATTTTCCCGACGTGTCAGGCATGAAGAAATAACCCACGAAGCCACTCACGGCGAGGAAGAGCGTGAGCAGCGCCGCCACCGGGCCGATGCCTGCGCTGGCAAGTCCCGGAACAAAAAAACTCCAGACTCCGAGAACGATGCGGGCGGCGCCGAACGTGAATCCCTGCGCCGTGCCGCGCAGCAGCGTGGGAAACAACTCCTGGCTGAAAACCTTGTAGAAGGCCTCGCCGGCCAGCGCGGCTCCGCCGGTGAAAAGGACGATGTTCGCCACGATCACCGGAATGTTAAACGGCAGGAACAGGAAAAGCGCATAAGCCACAACCTGCATCACTGCGCCAATGCCCCAAAGCAGTTTGCGCGTGCGATGGTTGCGGTCGGAAAACTTCATGAACACGGTCATGGTGACCGCCATCATGATGATAAAGCCCGCGCTCTGCAGGCCGACGCTGGCGGCCTGGCTGCCGGCGTGCAGCGTGCGGATGATATACGGGAAAAAGATTCCCGCGGTGCCTGCGGCAAGATTCCAGAAAAGATAAATCGTTCCGGTCCACAGCATCGCCCGCAGATGACGCCCGGAAAAAAGCGCCTTCACCGGATGACTCACCTTCGCGACCGATTTGGCCGCGGAGGTCCAGCGGGCCGATTCCGTGAGGCCGCGGCGCATCGCCCACGTAATTAGCGCCACCACGAAGAGGTGAAGGAAAACGATCCGGATTCCCATCATGCCCATGGGCGCCAGCACCAGCGCAACCCACAGCACAATCACGGGACCGAGACACCAGGCGACCTGCGTAAATCCCAGCAATTTGCCGCGCGCCCGGGCGGGGGCAAATTCACCCACGAGTGCCAGCGAAGTCGGAACGTCCGCACCCACGGCCAGGCCGACGATGAACGTCCCGAAAAAAAGCATTTCGCGGTTCACCGCGAGCGCGATGCACAGAATTCCCGCGGCGTAGACCAGGAGGTCATATTGGTAGATTCGCTTGCGACCCAGTTTGTCGCCGAGCCATCCGCCTCCAATCGCTCCGATGGCGCACCCGATGGCATTCGGTCCAATCGCCGCCAGCGTCCCGACTTCGCCCGGGCTCAAA
>JBEHXD010000284.1:0-7109 GCA_048498875.1 Verrucomicrobiota bacterium | reverse complement strand
GTGCGTAGTGCCTGAGCGCCGCACACATCCAGTCATAGGTGCCAGGAACGCAGATAAGATCATCCTCCCACACGATGAAAGCCTCGTATTGGGCGGCGACTTCAGTAACTCCGGCCAGCACGTTGCGGCCCAGCCCCATGTTTTCCGCACGCTCGGTAAGATGCACTTCACACCAGTCGATCGAGCGCAGAAGCTGGCGGGTTTCCGCCACGCGGGCCGCGTCAGCCCCCCCTTTTCCGCCGTCGGCAAAAGCGTAAATCAGCGGCACCCGGTTCTCCCTTAGACACGCCAGCACGCGGGTCAGATGCATCGGACGTGCGTACGCAAACAACACCACTGGAATGGATGATAAATTCCGACTCATGCTTTGACGGATGAGCGAGCCTGCCCGCTTGCAATGCCATCAAGATAATATTGCATTGGATTCATCAAAAGCATCCGCTCAAAATTGGGAAGCCTGATCGCTCCGCCCCGCCGCGCCGTGCAAAATCTGCGTTCGCGGCTGCGAACGAGGCTGGCCATACAGCGGCTGAAACGCGCCGTCGCCGATGATCCGGCAGCGCGAATCGTGGTGGGCAGTTCGGGCGTGTTTCCCCCGGGTTGGATTCCCACCGAAATAGAATTTTTGAATCTGCTTCAACGTCAGGACTGGCAGAGGTTTTTTTCGCCCGGCCGTCTCGACGCCATTCTCGCCGAACACGTCTGGGAACACCTGACTCCTGCCGACGGCGCCTTCGCCGCGAAAACCTGCTTTGACTATCTGCGCCCGGGAGGGCGCCTGCGGCTCGCGGTACCCGATGGGTTTAATCCCTCGCCTGAATACCGGGAATGGGTCAGGCCAGGGGGCAGCGGGGCCGGCGCGGACGACCACAAGGTGCTTTATACTCACGAATCAATCACCGCACTGCTGACCGGCGCGGGATTCAAGGTCGAGCTGTTGGAATATTATGATGCCGTCGGAAACTTTCATTTCATCGACTGGAATCCGGCCGATGGAATGATTCACCGTTCCCGTCGCTTCGATGAACGCAATCGCGACGGCCGCCTCGGATACACATCGTTGATCGTTGACGCGAGCAAACCGGATTAAGCCGATTTTTTGCCCACAGATCGAAAGCGTGGAACGGCTTCGTGCACGAAGCGGACGTCCTACCGACGACGGAGATAACGCCACGCGCGAAAAGGAATAAATAATGCCCGGGTCTGCGCCGCCGCGGTCGTCCGTGCCACCGGATGAAAATACGATGCGAACCAGCCCGCCAGCGCATAAGATACCACTGTCGCATAAGCGGCGCCCAAGCCGGACCAACGGGGAATCAGGACCAGATTGAGAAGCACATTGGCCACCGCTCCCACCACCGTGGCCGCAAGATAGAATTTCTGCAGTCCCTCGTTCACCAGCCATTGACCCCGGGCCACACCGAGAAAGACGAAGATGCTCGCCCAGATGTGCACCGTCAGAATCGGACCGGCCCCGGCAAAGCTGTCGCCATACGCCAGGCGCACCAGCCAGGGGGCCGCAAAAGCAATCGGAACCGACAGCACGTAGGCGGCCGCCGCACTCAGGTCATAATATTGCTGCTGTCGTGCGGCATAGGCCGCCGAATCGCGTTCGCGCACCCGCATGAGCGCAGGCAGGACGCTGGCCGCCAGGGCCGTGGGAAGAAAATACCACAGTTCGCTGAGTTTCACTGCTGCCGAATAGATACCCACCTCGGCCGGCCCCGCGAGATGACGGAGCATAACCTCGTCAATTCGCAGATAAACAAACACCGCAAGACTCGCAAACATCAGCGGCCACGATTCCGCCAGCAACCGTTTCATCGTGGCGAGCTGTGCGGCCGCGAGCGGGAAATGAAGTCCCACCGTCCGGGCGCCAAAATAAAATCCCACCGCGCCCAAAACCATCTCCACGACGATCACCCAGGCAAAGGCAGCGAGCGGGGCGTCGCCGACCACCAGCCACACGCGCAGCAGCGAGGACATCGCGAGCACGGCGAGCTGCGCCAGGGTCGCGCGTTTTGCCTGCAAATGTGTCTGCAACCACAGTTCAGGGAGAAACAACGCCGGTTGAAACAGGATCAGTCCCAGAATTCTGAACAGTCCCTTTTCGTCGCCGACAAAGCCCCAGCCGGCTAGTGCCGCAATCAACACGCCCGTGTAGGCCAGAACCCCGGCCGCCAGCCGGAGCATCAGACCGCTGGCGAGCAATTCCGGGGTTCGCTCCGGAGTCTTCAACAGCTCGCGCTTCATCACCGCGTCGAGGCCAAGCGCGGGAACAAATCCAAGCAAGGTGACCAGCGCAATGCAGTAACTCAGCGAGCCCAGCCGTCCCGGGCCAAGGTGACGGGCAACCATCAGCCCCACCAAAGCCCCAAACAAAAAGCGACCGGCCCGCTCAACCGCCAGCCAGCTAAAACTCGCCGCCGCCTGGCGAAATCCGGGTTTGGCAAACAGATTAGCCAGTTGCTGCATCGCCGGCACGATGGGTTTCAGTCCCCCACCGGTCAAGACCGTCACCACGATCCGTCTGACTCCGGTGGCGCGACCACGCCCGGCTTCCCGGGCAAACTCCCATCACCGCGCCGGTTCCCGGCGGCACTCCATGATAAGGTGCGTATAGGGAATGCGCAGCAAATCCGTCGTCACCGTCGGGGTGACCTCTGAAAACACCTTCCGCGCCAGAGCGAGGTAGGCGGGTTCCTCGCGAACAAACTTGCCGCGGTCATTTCTGAGCATCTGCCGCGCCATGACGGACTGGCCCGTCTTGAAACAGCCGTCCAATGTCACAAGACGGCCGCCAGGTTTAAGGGCCGCATGAGCCACGCGAAACAGATCAACCGCCTCCCCATCGTTCAGGTGATGCAACACCCCGGTGGCGAGCACGAGATCGAAGCCGGCGTATTTTTTCACCAACTCCGCGTTCACCGCCTCGACCTGGAACTCGCCGCGCGAACCAAACCGTTTCCTCGCGGAAGTGATGTAGTCTGCGCTCAGATCAAAACCGTGGTATTCCACCGCTGGCAGCGCCTCAAGGATGTCGGCCGGACCGCAACCGATGTCGAGAATCCTGTCCCCCGGCCGCGGCCGGATGTAGCGACCAACATGCAACCGTCGTCCGCGCTCCGCGCCGACGAGCCGGGCGAACAGGCTGTAAACCCGGGCATGGGCGAGAATGTCCCTGATCACGATGAAAGAGTCCTGTCAGCGTGCATAAAAAGCCCGGATTTCCGAGATCACCCGATCCTGTTCCGGCCGGGTCAGCGAATTGAAAAACGGCAGTCGCACCAGCCGTTCGCTGGTATCCTCGGTCACCGGACATTGTCCCGCGCGGCCGCCAAAACGAAGACCCATCTCAGAAAGATGCAGTGGCACATAGTGGAAAACCGCGTGGATTTCCTTCGACTTGAGGTGGCGAATGAGGGCCGTCCGCTCCGTCAGGCTGCGTGTCAGCAGGTAAAACATGTGGTACGCCTGCTCGCACGGTGCGGGCACAAACGGGAGGCCGAGGCCCGCCGAGGTCGTGAGATCGCGCAAGCCGGCAATATAATATTCCCATATCGCGCGACGGCGGGCCTGGATGTTGGTCAGCTCTTCAATTTGCGCCAGCAGGAAGGCCGCGAGCAGGTCGCTCATGGCATAGCTGGAACCCACATCCACCCAGGTGTACTTGTCCACTTCGCCGCGAAAGAAACGGCTGCGATTCGTACCCTTCTCGCGAATGATTTCCGCTCGGGCCACAAATTCGGGCTGATTCACCAGCAAGGCCCCGCCCTCGCCACAGCTGAAATTTTTTGTCTCGTGAAAACTCTGCGCCCCCAGACAGCCGAGCGTACCGAGCATGCGGCCCCGGTAGCGACCGGCAAAACCGTGGGCATTGTCCTCCACGACGGCGATGCCGTGCCGCGCCGCCTCGGCGAGAATCGAATCCATTTCACAACCCACCCCCGCATAGTGGACCGGCACTGCCGCCCGGGTACGCGGGGTGATCAGTGAAGCAAACTGCTTTTCATCGAAGTTCAAAGTGTCAGGTCGCACGTCAATGAACACCGGGCGTGCACCGCGAAGCGCAAACGCATTGACGGTTGAGACGAAGGTAAAGGAGGGCACGATCACTTCATCCCCCGGCTTGATCTCAAGCAGCAGTGCGGCCATCTCCAGCGCGTGAGTGCACGACGTGGTGAGCAATGCCCGCCGACAGCCCAGCAGTTGCTCGATGGACCGCGCACATTCCCGCGTGAACGGACCATCCCCGGAAAACTGAAGGTTTGCAAATGCCCGCTCCAGGCAGGCGGTCTCGCGGCCGGTGAGGTAGGGTTTGTTGAACGGGATCTGCATGGGTTCAGGCCGGCGGCACGGCGGTGATGCAGCGCCGGCAGTCGGATAATTCCACATTGGCCAGCACATCGAGAATGGAAACGGCGTGCTCAAAAGGCGCATGCAACTGGGAATACTCCGGATAGCCGGCATAGCTCTTAAACAACAGGCGGATACCCGCCTCGGCAAAAAGCCCCTCGCTGCCAGCAAGGTAGTCGCGCGCGCTGGGGCCGCTGAGATATTCCGTGGCACCCAGCTGCCGGAGCAGGGAAACCAATCTTTGCACCCGGCCTCCTTCCAGCATAAATGCCTTGGAGTCGAGGAATCGGGTGGTGATGCCGAAAACGCGCGCGATGCTTTCCGTGCAGTGGCGGTTCAGTTCACTGAGATGGGTCCAAGTCCTGGTCTGGTAGAAGTCATGGAGCAGCGGTTCGATCTGCCGGAAATGAAGCGCCGAACGGTAAGTGTGGGAAAGCGTCTTGAAATGATCCTGCTGCCAGTGTGCATCACCGAGCCTCACCTCGCTGATTTTTCCCTTCACGGCATTCGGGCTGATCGGAATCGTCAGCCAGTGCAGGCCGTTTTTCGAACAGATGCGATTGCGGTTGCGCCAGTCGTTCTTGGTGTACTGCACCTCATCGTAGTAGACAAAGACATCGGCGCTCTGGATGAGATCGAAGTAACCTTTCCACGGAACGTAACTGGACTGCAAAATGACGGCCCGCATGGATTATTGCAATTCCAGCGGATGATCGAGCAGACGCTGGGGATTGCCCGCGACCGAGGTGTCATCCGGCACATCACGCGTGACGACCGTGCCGATGGCGACGCGCGCACGCGCGCCGATGCAGCGGTTATTGGCCACCAGCACACCCGAACCAAGAAATGCCGCCGGACCGACGGTGACGTAACCGGCAAGCACCACACCGGGGGAAAGATACGCCGCGGTACCGATGCGGGTGTTGTGCGACACCACGGTGGAATTGTTCAGCAAAGCACCTGATTCCAGTTCAACTTCATGATCGAGGTTGCACAACGGATAAACCAGGCTGCCTTCGCCCACCCGGCACGTCGGAGCGACATGGCAACTGGGATGCACCAGCGCAGGGATGCGGCGTCCGGCGGCCTGCAGCTGGCGGAGGATTTCCGCCCGACGCGGCAGATGCCGGTAGCCAAGACCAACATAAAAGTCCAAATCCGCGAAACGCCCGTCCAGGAAACTATCAAAGGGAAAACTGTCCGTCGCCATCTTCGCGTGCAGCAAGTCGTCAAAGCAAACGACGCGCCCCGGCTTTTCCGCAGCGCACAGCAAGCCGAGAATTTGCCGGCCCAGTTCGCCAAAACCAATGATGCCGGTTGCCTTCACTTCGTCGCAACAAAACCGAGATACTTGAACAGGTTCCTAGACACCGGCAGAGCCCGCTGCAGGGCGCTGCCGACCAGCGCGGCTTGCTGGAAAAGTTCCTCCCGCGGCGCCGTGCCGCTGTTGATGAGAAAGCCCTCGCCGAGAAACCAATCGTAATGAAACTCAACCCGCGAAAAACCGGCCTCCAGCAATTGCTGACACAGGGTTTCCTCTTTGAAACCGCCCGCGATATCCTTGCCAAACTCGGCATGATTGAAGACCTCACGGGCGACGCCAAACTTCGCCTCGATTTCCTCGTCCTTGAAGGTCACCGCTTCAATTTCGCGCCGCACCAGCTCGTGGTAGGCGCCGGCCCGCTCCAGCCGGTGAATGCCCTCCCAGAAATAAAAATTGGGGTCGAGATCCGCATAGAATTTCCCCCCGGAGATCAAGGCGCGGCTGGCCGTACGAAAAGTCGGGACGACGTCCGCCAGGTGATGCAGAAAGGAGTAGGCGGTCACCAGTTGATAGGCGCCGGGCGACACCGGGTACGTGCCGGTATCATGATTCACCAGTTCAATGGCGGCCGCACCGGAACGATCGACGCGATCAAGCATGGGCTGTGTCACATCCACACCGGTGATGCGGCGGACGTGCTGCTTCGCGAGGTTGATCATGAAACCGGTGCCACAACCGAGATCGAGCAGGCTGGTGGCATTTGTGGCCTGCGCCAGCGCCGCCAGCCGGCGCCCGACCTTCGCCACATTTTCCGGGCGGAAGTGGGGCTCACACGTCTGGTAGTGGGCGGCAAGTTTCGAGTGAACGGCAATGTTCGCCTCAATCACCTTCTGGGTAAGCGACGTAGACACAATTATTCGGTTTTCTGTTTGAATTTACGCCGCTCCGGCGGCGCGTAATATTCATCGTAATCAGCGGGCACTTGCGCATCGAAACCGAGTTTCTGCCGGGCCACCGGGGAAAGTGCAGTCAGATCAAGGTGCGCCATGGCCCGCGGGATGTCGATGCGCTGTTTCATCCAGGGACGGGCCATGTTGATGGTGAGCGCGTGCCGCCAACGATCGGACCGGTTCACGCCGCCGGCATGCCAGACGCGGGCATTGAAAAACCAAACCGAGCCGGCGGGGGCGATCACCCTCCGGGCGTTGGCGTAAAAATATTTCTCGTCTGGCGGATTGACCTGCGTGTGGGAACCGGGCAGATACCACGTGGCGCCGTTTTCCTCGGTGAAGTCGTCCAGGAGTATGGTCGCCCCCACGTTGGTGACATAACCGGGAATCACGCGCGGACAGTCGACGTGGATGCGACCGGAGGCATTCACCGAACTCGGCGGCATGGACGAGGACGTATAGGCATAAACAACGCAGCCCTCCCCGAGGACGGCCTGAAACGGTGCGATCAGGGCCGGGCGATCAAACAGGCTCCAGAA
>JBEHXD010000283.1:0-7152 GCA_048498875.1 Verrucomicrobiota bacterium | reverse complement strand
ATTAATAACCCCAAGCCATTGATCACATTGCAGAACTTAAAATCATTTGCCACTAAATTACCTTCCGTCGATCAGGATGTCGGGAGCGTCCGAGCGGATGGCCGCTTCGACCGACTCCACGGGTTGTCCGATAAAGTTGCGCCACTTGGCCGCCATGGTCCGCATCCGGGCGGACACCTCGTCCTCCCGGAAATGATCGTGATACAGAAAAATCTCAAACGCCTCGCGATCCAGCCGCGCGAGCAGCGGCTCAAGGAAAAAAGCCACCGAATGGGTCCGCAGGTCCGGGGAAAGGAAGCCGACCTTTATGCGCCGGCCGGAATCGGCCGGGTTGGGAAAGATCTGCGTGACCGGCCCGCCGATGAGACGGCCATACTCCACATGATCCGCGAACAATTTCTCGCGCGGAACGCCCTCGAGGGAATGCAGCGCGAAAAGCCGGTAGCTGCGGGCCTCGTGGTGACGCGGTTCGATTGCCAGAAATTTTTCGTAATCGGCCACGGCTTCCGCCATGCGATGCGACTGATGCAGGGCCTGTGCCCGGCCATAACGCGCCAGGGCGAAATTCGGATCCACCGCCAGCGCGCGCTCATGGCAGGCCAGGGCATCGGAATACCGGCCGACAAAACTCAACGTCAGTCCGTAATTATACCAACCTGACGCATATTTCGGCTGCAGTACCGCGACTTTTTCGTGACAGGCCAGCGCTTCGTCGAGACGGTCCTGCGTTTTCAGACAGGTGGCGAGATTTTCCCAGCCTTCGACAAAGTCACGTTTGACCTGCACCGCGTGACGAAAATGTTTTTCCGCCTCGGCGGTGCGCCGCACTGCGAGCAAAGCGAGGGCATATCGCATCTCGCAGACGTGATCGCGGGGACTGATTTTGTGCGCCTGGCCCAGCAAATCAATCGCCTCAGCCAGGCGGTTTTGTTGAAATGCCACCAGGCCACTCAGGTGCAGCACATCGAAATTCCTCGGAACCGCCCCCTTGACCCGGCGGTAAATCGCTGCGGCCTCGTTCAGGCGTCCGGCGCGATGATGGGCGACGCCTTGCTGCAGCAGGGACTGGAGCTGTTGCGGAGTCATATGCAGGCGCGCACGCACAGGCATGCGGCCACGGACGCCGCAAATGGCGTCGGCCAGACTGGGAGGTTATTTGATCGCACTGATCAGCTTATCGGCCCGTTTTTCGCGAGTCTTGAAGTGTAAAATGCACTTAAACCCACGCCAATTTGGGTCGATATAGAACCAGCATTCTTCTCGTTCCGATTGGAGTGTCACCCGCACGTTTACTCGATGCAAGCAACGCTCACGCCCACCTCTCAATCCACGGGCACCAAATCTCCCTATCGCGACGACGAGATCAAGCGACGGCTTGAGGCATGCCCGAAACTGGCGTCCCTGCAGACCATCAATCGTGCGCTCCGCGAGTTGATGAATTCGGAGCAGAGCTTGAACTCGCAAATTGCCGAGGTGATCCGCCGCGATCCGTCGCTCTGCGCGCGTCTGTTGCGCATGGTCAATTCGGTCTATTTCGGAAATTCCAATCGTATCAGCAACATCGAGGAGGCGGTATTTTTTCTCGGCCTGCGCCAGATCCGCGAACTTTCCACGGCCACGCCCGTCATCGAGGAAATGCAGACCTTGCAACCTACGAAGCCCGGCCAGGCTCCCCTGCCGTGGACCGATTTGTGGCGCCATAGCATCGGCACCGCCGCGCTCACCCGGGAAATCCTGGTCTCGACCGGCATCGCCGTCGATGACGACACAGACTATCTCGCGGGCCTGCTGCACAACGTCGGCAAGGTGGTCATCGCCTACGCGTTTCCTGATGAATTGCGCCAGATCATGGCCACGCCGCTCCGCGATCCGTCGGAAGTGTGCCAGCTGGAACGCGAGCTGATTGGCTGGGACCACGCGCGCATCGGAGCCTACTACCTGGGACGGCACCAGTTGTCCGATGAAATCACTTTTGCGGTGCTTTATCACAACGAACCGAACGTCGCACCCCGTCACCAGATGTTTGCGGCGGCGGTGCAAATCGCCGACTACGTGGTGAGGCACGCGGGCATTACCGGTGGGTTTGAAATCGTCAAACCGATCGCGGCGGATTCCTGGATCGCGTTGGATGGATGGAAGATTCTCTACGGCGCCGACGGCAATGAAACCGCTCTGGCCCGCGCACACGTGGCCAACGCGCTGCAGCGGTTGCCATCGATGCTTCAGGGATTGTTGTAACGTCAGCGTCCACGAACGCAGATTGCCCGGCTTGGTCGGATTATCTTCAAATCCGCCGCTTAGGATTCAGGAATACGGTGGTCAGAGCCAGGAATTTGGATCACATCGCCAGCCAATCAAATCTGCATGGTCTGCGCAGATGCGGACGGCGCATCGGGGATAATGCGCCCCACCTCAGAATTAGCGACCGGCTCGACTCAGCCCGCCGCCGACATCAGCGGACTATCGGGATTACCATGGTGGGCGGCCAAAGCTTTCGCTTCGAGCGCCGCCATGTGTCCGTCCTGCCACTGGGTGCCGATTTGGGCGGCTTCGCGATTCCAATCGAGGGACGGCTTCGAATAAATTGAGTAGACGGAAGTTTTTTCCACGCCTTCCCAGCTCATGGACGCCTTCACGCATTGGGTGCCGTCCGCCAGATTGAAATCCTGCAGGAGAACCACTCCCTGGGTGGAAGTTCCGCCTGTCGCCGCACGAATCGACAAGGTCAGCCGGGCCAGACCCTGGTGAAAATTCACCAGTCGTGAAGTTTCCCACGTGCCGCCCTCGGGATTCGGGTCATTCGCGACCACGGCGCGCTCAATACGGGTAAGGAGCGTGAGAAGACGATTGGACATGGTTAAGCAAGGGAGCTGCAACCACTATATCGGCCCGGAAGGGAACGGGTTTAATTTAAAAAACTAAAGTACCTTTGCCGGCGGGCCGAATGCCCCTTTTATCCACACCGTGTCCCACAAATCGAATTCGAATCCAGCTGCGACCGCGGCCAGTGCACCTTTGGCTGGTATGACCGTATTGCTGGTTGAGGATGAAACTTTTATCGCCGACCTGCTGGTGAGCTGGTTTGGTCGCCTTGGCGCCAAAACCCTGTGGGCGAGCAGCGGTCAGGAAGGTGTCCGTCTTCTAGGGTCTAATACCCGTGACGTGTGTGTGGTCGTGGCCGACTATAAACTTCCCGACATGGACGGCACCGACATGTGCATGGAGTTGCGCAAGCTAAAGCCGCGAATTCCCGTTTTGCTCTCCAGCGGACGTTATCAGCGGGAAGCGGAAGAATTTTTGCTTCGCAGTGGACCGACCTGTTTTCTTCAGAAGCCCTATCCACTCGAGGACGTTTTGGTTAAGCTGAAAAAACTTCTCACCTAAAAAGGTGTAGCCGGATTTCCTCCGGTTTTTTTGTCGTAGCCCGCTGCTGGACACAGGATTTGGTTGTATCGTGGCGTGAGTGAGTATAACTTCCGCTCACCTACCCAGCATGGCCATTTCGTTCGAAAAAGTGCTCATCGTCGAAGACGAATCAGTCGTCCGAAATTTGCTCAGTGAAATTTTTACACGACGGAAATGTCAGGTCAGATGTGCGCAATCCCTGGCTGAAGCCGAGACATTGCTGATGTCCGACTCGTTTGACCTGATGTTGCTCGACCTGCGCCTGCCCGACGGAGACGGCCAGCGATTCCTGGAACGGGTCGCCACCCTGCCCGAGCACCCCCTGGTCGTGATGGTAACGGGTTATGGCACCATCGAATCAGCGGTCGCGTGCATGCGGGCCGGTGCCTTCGATTACGTTTTGAAACCTTTCTCGCCGAGTCAGATTGATATCATTCTGAAAAAGGCGCAGTCCTACCGTCAGCTGTTGCAGGTTAACCGCTACCTCAGCAATCCTGAGGAAAATGAAGATGGTGGTCTCGTCGGCCGCAGCCCCGCCATGATGCGGTTGCGACAAATGGTAGAACGCGTCGCCCCCACCGATGCGACGGTGCTGATCACGGGCGAAAGTGGCACCGGCAAGGAAATGATCGCACGCGAACTCTATCGCGCCAGTCCGCGCCGCAATCATCCGTTCATTAAGGTTAATTGCGCAGCGATCTCGCAAACCCTCATCGAAAGCGAATTCTTCGGTCACGAACGCGGAGCGTTTACCGGCGCCACCGAGCGTCGTGAAGGACGATTTGAACTGGCCAACCAAGGGACTCTCCTTCTCGACGAAGTGAGCGAAATCCCGCTCAACCTCCAGGCAAAGCTGCTGCGCGTGTTGCAAGAGCGCGAATTCGAACGCGTCGGTGGCAATCGCACCATCAAGGTGAACGTCCGGCTTCTCGCCACGTCGAATCGCGACCTGCTGAGTTACGTCGAAAAAGGCGATTTTCGCCAGGATCTTTATTACCGGCTGAACGTATTTCCGGTCCAGGTTCCGCCGCTGCGCGAACGCGGGGAGGACATGCTGCTCATCGCCGAACATTTCCTGCGCCGGTGCGCACGCAAACATGGCATCAAGGTAAACGGTTTTTCCGATTCCGCGCGGGCCGCGCTCAGCGGTTATCGCTGGCCGGGCAATGTGCGCGAAATGCAAAACACCATTGAGCGCGCCGTCATCCTCACCGAAAGCGGCCGCCCCGTCACGGCCTCGGCCCTCGGGTTGCCCGGTGATTACCAAATCGAGGAAACGAATCCTCCGATGGCGGCCGAAACTCCGGCGACTGCCTACGAATTGAGCAACGGCCATGCCGCGACTCCCGCGTCTGCGGGCAACCACGCGGTCTCGGTCACCGACGGCACTGGTGGCGTGCAAACCATCGCCGTCCTCGAGAAGCAGGCCATCAAAGCCGCGCTGCTTCAAACCGAAGGCAATCGCACGCAGGCCGCCGCCGTTCTTGGCATCAGCATTCGCACGCTCCGCAACAAACTGCAGGAATATCGGGAGGCAGGCGATCCGATCGACGCAGGGATGGAATCGGCCGAAGCCTAGGATCAGCCCCCGACGGGATGACCGGGCAAATTCAGGTGGGCGAACCTCACTTGAGCTGATTTTTCTCGCTCTTTTAAGAGGTAAAAAATTGGCGAATCGTTGCCGCCAATAACGAACTCATCCCTGGTTGTTGGATACCAGCCTTACAATCATCAGACCTTCGTGTCTGTATCCGCCGGTACGGTAAAATCCACCCGAGCCGGCCGGGTTTGCCAGCGCGAGAGGTGGAATTGGAGGTTCGGAGCCGGTCAAAATCTCGCGAATAATCGCGCCGCATCACTGAGCCATTTCGTCTGCTTCCGGGCCCCCAAAAATCCCGCAAAAATACCCAATCCGTTCGCCGGAAAATGATAAAGTTTACGCGGCGACGGGCCGATAGTGGTGTAACTCCCCCTAAAACCCACTGCCTATGCCCGCCGCTGCAGAAATTAATGAGCCGCTGATTCGCGAGTACATCACCCGCGCAGTGAGCGACGTCTTCAAAACGATGCTTGGACGCGTGCCGGCCTTTGTCGGCAGTACGCCCCAGCCTCTCGGGTCAGCTTCTCCCATCGCCGCCACCCAGGACCGCCAACTCTATGTTGTCGGCACCGTGGGTTTCATCGGCGAGGTGAACGGCCTGATCTACCTTTATCTCGAGGAGCCGTTTGCCCGGCTCTGCACCTGCCAGCTTCTGGGCATGACCGAACCCGAGCTCGAAGCCGCCGGCGACGAGGTCATCAACGACGCCATCGGCGAGCTCACCAACATGACTGTCGGCGGTTTCAAAAACGGTCTGTGCGATGCGGGCTACCCCTGCAAACTCACGATCCCTTCCATTCTTCGCGGAAGCAATTTTTCCATCGAGCCCATCAGCTCGGCCACCCGTCACACCTTCAACTTCGAATCCGGCGGCCACAAGCTGATCGCGGACATCCTCCTCAAAGCCGGAGAATAATTTCCCACCCTCGCCCATGCGCTACAAAATCCTCACCGTAGACGACTCGAAAACTGTCCGCATCATCGTGCGGAAAGCTTTCAAAGCCTTTGATTGCGACATCCTCGAAGCCGGCAACGGCGTGGAAGGTCTCGCGGTCGCCGCCAAAGACTCCCCCGACCTCATCCTCCTCGACATCACGATGCCCGTGATGGACGGCGTGGAAATGCTCACGAAGCTCAAGGCCGATCCCGCGCTCAAGGGCATCCCGGTCATCATGCTCACCGCTGAAGGTGGCCGCGACAACGTCCTCAAGATCGCCAAGATTGGCGTGCGCGACTACCTCGTGAAACCTTTCAAGGAAGATGCGCTGATCGAAAAAGCCGGCCGCGTCATCGACCTCAAGCCGCTCTCCGAGCAGCCCGCCAAGGCCAAGTCCATTTATGATTCCGCTGACATCCTGGTCGTCGAAGACAAACCGGTGATCATCCAGCAAATCCAGGAAGGCCTGAAGCACACTCCATGGAAGATCCACGGCGTGAGCACGCAGGGTGAAGCCCTCGATTTCTGCACCAAGACGCCTCCCGACCTGATGTTGATGAGTCTCTCGCTGCCCGAGGAAGGTGCTTTCACCCTCTTCCGCCTGATGCGCACGAATGTGAAGACCAAGTACACTCCGATCTTTGCCCTCGTGGTGAAAACCGAGACGGTCCAGCAGCAGCAGGCCCAGACGGTGGGTTTCTCCGCCATCATCACCAAGCCGATCGACATCAGCGAACTCGAGTCGAAGATGTGCAAGGCGATGAATCTGGATACGTCGCAACGCTACTTCACCCACGAAGCCGGATTCCTGATCCTTCGCCTCCCCGAGAACTGTTCTCCCTCGGTCGTCGCTGAAGTCAGCAACTATTTGAAAGCGAAAGTTTCCGAAGCTGTCGACGCCGGCCATGCCCGCATGGTCATCGACATCCACGAGCTGAAGACGCTGCACATGGGCGTCATCAAGCTGCTCTTCCAGACGATGCAAACGGCCCGCGAACTGACCCTCCAGTATGCCCTGGTTGGCAATGCGCAGATCATCACCGAGTGCAAAGGTTTCGAAGACACGCGCAACTGGGTGTTCTACGGCAACGTCGACGAAGCCAAGGCCAATCTCGGCAAGGCCGCCCCTGCGGCACTGGCGACGGCTTAATCACCTCTTTCGAAATCGATCACCGATTTTTGCTGGGTATATTGTGTGGGACGGGCGGCG
>JBEHXD010000282.1:0-7167 GCA_048498875.1 Verrucomicrobiota bacterium | reverse complement strand
GCGAAGGCGACCCGGCCCGGCCCCGCCGCGCTGATTTCCAGGGCGACCTCCCCGCGCTCCGTGAACTTGAGCGCGTTGGACAACAGATTGCGCAGGATCTGTTCCAGGCGCAGCGGATCGGTTTCCAAGTGCCCGGGCGCCCCGGCCGCCACCCGCAGGACCAGCGCCAGGCCGCGGTTGCCAGCCACGGGTTCGAATTGCTTGCGCAGGGTTTCGAGCAACTGGGCCACCGCCACCTCCCGGGGTTTCATGTCCATTCGGCCGGCCTCGATCTTGGACAAATCCAGCACGTCATTGATCAGGGTGAGCAGGTCGTTGCCCGAACTCTGGATGGTGCGGGCGAACTTGACCTGCTCCTCGGTCAGGTTGCCCCCGCGGTTTTCCGCCAGCAGCTGCGCCAGGATGAGCGAGGAATTGAGCGGCGTCCGCAATTCATGCGACATGTTCGCGAGGAAATCGGATTTGTAGCGACTGGCTTGCTCGACCACCCGGGACTGGTTCTCCAGTTTCAGCTTGGATTGGGTGAGGTCTTCCTTCTGCGCTTCGAGCAACTGGGCCTGTTCCTCGAGCTGCACGTTGGTTTGCTCGAGCTCGGCCTGCTGCTGTTCCAGGCGGACCTGCGATTCCTTGAGCACCCGGCTCTGTTCCTCGAGTTCCTCGTTCGACACCCGCAGCTCCTCGGCCTGCGTCTGCATTTCCTCGGCCTGCCGCTGGGTTTCCTCCAGCAGTTCCAGGATGCGCGCCCGCGACTGCGCCGTGCGCAGCGCGATGCCGATGGTTTCCGCGCCCCGCTCGAGGAGCTCGATGGCGTCGGCCGTGACGGGCTCAAAGAAGCCCAGCTCGAGCACGCCGTTGACGACCCCGTCCGCCTTGGTCGGCGCAATCAGCAATTGTCGCGCCGCACTGCGACCCAGGCCGGAACCAACCGGAAGATAGTTTTCCGGCACCTCGCGCACGAGGAACGCCCGGCCATCCTTCGCCGCCTGGCCCAACAGGCCTTCGCCGGTGGCAAAGCGCTCGGGCAGACTGGCGTTGGGCGGGATCGCATAGGTGGCGCATCGCCGGAAGGACCCGGCCTCCCCGACAAAAATCGCCCCGGCCTTGGCCTCCAGATACTCGCCCAGGAAACGCAGCGCGCTCTCGCCGACCTGGGCGACCTGCTGCTCCCCCAAAAGCATTTCGCCCAAGCCGCTCTGGCCGGACTGCAGCCACTGCTGACGGTGGCGCGCCAGGGCAGCCCGGTGAAGCAACCAGGCGATGCCGATCGCGAGGGCAATCCCCGCGAATCCGGTGATGAGTGCACCTTGAACCGCCGACTGAAACGCGCCGTTGCGCTGGTCCAGCCGTTCGGTGAGGCGATCCCGCTCGCTTTGCGCCATGACCGCCACCTGCTCCCGGATCGCATCCATCGCGATCTTGCCGCGGTCGGTCTGCAAGCGCGCTTGGGCGCTCGGAAAGCCCTGAGCCTGGCGCACCTCGAGGATTTCCGCCATTTCCTGCCGCTTTCTCGCAATGCGGTCCTTCAGAATTGGCAGGCTTTCCTGCTGCGCAGGGTTGTCGGATACCAGTCGGCCGAGTTGGTTGAGGCGGGCATCGATTTTTCCCAACGCATCGTTGTAGGGCTCGAGATACTCCTCGCGGGCCGTGATGATGAAGCCGCGTTGGCCGGTTTCAGCGTCCTTCATCAAGGACATCACTTCCTGGAGCGCCTCGATGATCTCATGCGAACGCGTGACCTGGCTGGCCGCATCGCGAAGGGTGACCGTGTTCTGGTACTCCATTCCCGCGCTCGCGATGAAAAAGCCGACGACGACAACCAGAGCGATAAACAGCGGCAGACTGGAAACGGTGCGGTGGGATGGCGGGGTGGGCTTGGGCATCGAAATCAGGGGTGCAAAAGCGGGGTAATGTATTTCCGGCTCACCCCGGGGAACTCAGGCACGCGAGTCAGGCACCGATCGCAGGTTCGGCAACTCAACGCAGAGAGAATCAAGCCCAGAAGGGAGCCGTTTCCACGAGGCAAATGGCGCGAAATTGCATCGGTGCCGCGCGGCCCGCTCAAGGAAAACCCTATGGGGTTCATACCTACTTGGCCGAACCGCAGATCACCCCCAACCAGTGCGTCGGTGGATTTCGAGCGCGGCGGAAAAGGAGATTTCCTCTCACGGTCAGTGGCAGCTACTCCCCATGCTCCCGCGCGGTGGCCCCCGATATCGAGCGGTGTGGAGATTCATGAAGGACCAACTTCCGAACTAGCCTGCTTTCATCGGCCCAACCAAGGTGGAGATACCGAGCGCCAAGCAGCGCCCGACCCAGGGCCCTCAAGCAAATGCAGGAGGGCTCAGCAGGGCAGACCAGGCTACCCGGCCGCACCCGTCAATTGCCGCAGGTTTGCCACCGTCTCCGGCAAGTTTTGTCATCACTTTCCCTGCAACGCGACGAGCCGCACCCGATCGATTTTGCATGACAAAGACCTAGCTGCGCAGGGCACGGGAATGGGATGATGTGCCCCCGCCCGGAATTGAACCGCTTTTCTGTCTTGAAGCTAAGTCACTCGAAAACGCGGACTTAGTTAATGGTTAGTGATTTAGAACAAGAAACAAGATGCACAAACGTGCAGGTAAGTGAAGGCAGAAACAGATTTTTGGGCAACTTTTGGCAACCTTCTCAATCCCCGCATGGCGCACTCAATGGGAATTATGGATCAGCTCTTAATCCGTGCGTCACTTCATCCGGCCTTCGTCAAAAGCGCCAGCCGATCGAGGTCGTGAAGACATTCGTATCGAAAGTATGCGTGCCATTGAAGGCAGGCACGACATTGCCGCTAACATGGAGGTCGGGGTGGATTCCGTAGTTGTAACTGAGATGGATTGACAGATGTCCGGCATCGTATGCCAAGCCAGCGCTGAACAGCTGCCGGTTGTTGCCAGGAACTAAGGGCGTGTAGTTGGCCTGGTTCATCGGCGTATCCGTGTACTGGTAACCGGCCAGCAGTGTGAGGCTCGACGTGAGATGCTGCCGATAGCCGAGACTGAAGGCGCCAGTGTTACGCCAGTTCAATGGCGTGACGGTACTCGGGAAAAGGACGTTGTTGCTACCCACGTCGGCGGCCAGACGGTCGACTGCTGAGTTGCCGATGTATTCAGCTTCGATGCCAAGCGTGATTGAACCCGTCACGTCCCAAGCATAGCTGAGCGTGAAATCTGCCGGCATTCGTAGCGTTGCGGCGAAATCACTGCGAGGAGTTATTCCGGGAATGGGGGCGGGTATATTGGTAATCGTGAAACTCCCACCGAAATGGATCGCCGTTTGGGTATGCGCGACTAGAGCAACACGATGCCCAGGCAGAGGCGTCCAGGTGACTCCCAAGCCACCGCTAAAGCAGGTGTCCCGACCATCGAATTCCATATCTCCGTCGGGCGTGGCCGGGTTGCCGGTGACCGCAAACCACGGATAGAATTGTTTTAGATTCAGCGACGCGCGAAAGGTATCTAGTTCAAGGCCGAGGCGAACCGAGTCCGAGAGCTTGATTCCAACCGACGTAACCAGATCGGGCATCTTGAGATCGCCCTGATAGGGCAGAGTGTACTTGAACAGCCCTTGTTTCGGCCAGCGCATCGAGGTTCCGTAAGGTGTGTCCAGGCCAAAACCGATCGTAAGCCTTGGAGACATCGGCGTGGCCACAAAGAAACTGCCAGCGGGTTTCCACGGTTTTTCAGAACTCATCGAGAGCCCACCCGGGGCGGTGAAATGGCTCGTCACATCGTAGACAGTCACAGTGGCGGCAAGGCTTGTTGCGCCGATAAAGCTCAGATTGGCTGGATTGATTCGAGCGGCAGCGGCATCATCGATCAGAGCGGTGGCACCCCCATGCATGCCGGACGAAAGCGTGTTATTTTCGATCAGGCCGAAGCCCTTGGTGGCCCAAGCCGTCACAGGCAAGGCGGCCACGAACGTGGAGATAACGATGAATTGGCGGCAGGTTACAGGCGACACAATGACGATGGGGGTTAAAACGTTAGATGGACGCTAAAGAGAATTGTCGGCAGCGGGTCACATGCCGCGCAGTTTGCATTTCCGAGAAAAGCTCGATCGCGCGGGCGATTTCTTCCGGGCGAGCGAGCCGTCGACCGATTTCGAACCGGGTTTCCGCCATCGCATGCCGCGCACCGAAGCGCTCCGCCATGCGGAGACCCCGTCTCCACTCTTTTTCCGCTCTCTTATGACGGCCAGCAAGCCAGTGCCAGGATCCCAGTAAACGGGGAGTTTCCGCAGCCCATTCAGATTGGATTATCCTGGCCCACCGATCTGCGGTTCGGCAGCGCGAACCCGCTCCCCGAACTCGGATTTCGCGCTCGCGCGGTGAGATCTGAAGTTCATCGACCGCCAATATCCAGGTTTCAGCCACAGCCGCCAAAGGATTGAGGGCAAAATACCCGGCGGCACGGTTTCGCCGGACATTGGAGCGTGCCTGTTCCGCTTTGGCCAATGCCGGTTCGAATTTTTTCAGCCGGGCATAGCAAACGCCGAGCTCGGCCTCAGCCCAGGCAATACAGTTGCGATCCGGCACCGCTTCGAGGACCGGAATGGCGATCTCCAACGACTGGATTGCTGTTTCATAATCGCCTTGCTGGCGGAGGCAGATGCCGACGAACAAATGCCCCCACCCGAGCGCAGTCCTGTCACCCGTTTCCTCGCCTTTCGCCAGAAGGTCTCGGCTGACCGCGAGACTCCTTGGATCACCCCGAGATAGAAGCGCCATGGCCAGAAAGCAGCGCGAGCCCGCCCAGAAATGCAAATGGCCGATGCCGCGATAACATTCGCTTGATCGCTCGAGATCAGCAATTGATGCCGTAAATTCTCCTGAAACTCCTTCCGCGACGCCCCGTGTGTGATAGGCAAAGCCAATCGCCAGCGGATTCTTGCTCGCCTCGGCGACTGCAATTGCACGTCGGCCATAGTGTCTTGCCAGCCGATGCAGTCCGATCATTCCAACCAGCGTCCCCAGACAACCGACCGCAATCGCCAGATGAGGCGGATGTCCCGACTTTTCCGCGAAGCGGACTGAAGCCAGGGAATCAAGTACGGTCCGTTCGTGATCGAAGGTGAAATGCACGTGACCAAGTGACAGCCGGGAATGAAACCTCGCCAAATTGATCTCCACCTCCGCCGCGCTTGCCGTCTTCTGAGCCCCCAAGCGACGACTCGCGGCACGAAAGAGCATCCGCAAGATTTCTGCACCTATCTGCAGTCGGACTGCGGCCGTTGACCTCGGATAAGGCTCGCCGAGAAGCTGCAAGGCTTCCTTTAGCTCTGCCAACGCAGCCTGAAAATCTCCAAGCCGGAAGAGCGCCTCGCCCATGCGATGATGAAGCATAGCGCGCTGCATCAGGGTCCACCGCTGATTTGCGACCTTGGACGAAGCTGCGATCGCCTGACGGTAATGGTCAACCGCCTCGGCGTTACCCGCGACTTCCCCCGCGTGATCGCCTGCCTTGAGAAGATATTCCTGCGCTTTATCCCAATCCTCTGCCCGCGCGAAATGGAAAGCCAGGACGGCATAAAACTTTTCGAGCTGCTCGGCGAAGAGGATCTCAATGCATTCACCCACGCTCCGATGCAGCGAACGCCTGCGCTCCATGAGGATGCTTTGATAGGCGGCCTCCTTAACCAGCGGATGCTTGAAAATATAGTCCAGTTCCGGCACGCGCATCCGTTCGAGGATGAATTCGAACTGCTGCAGATCGGTGAGACTTCCGTCAATTTCTTCACCGGCATGAGCTACCTGTTGCAGCACGCGGTAGAAGAAACTTTCACCGATCACTGACGCGGTCTTCAGCAGCTGTTTTAGTGAATCGTCAAGCCGGTCGATGCGGGCCGAGACGACTCCCTGCACATTGTCAGGCAATTGAATTTGGTCGAGTCGGGCGGTGGCGAGCCACGACTTGGCAGACTCATCCCACACCAGCACATTGAGTGCAATGAGCATGCGGATCATCTCCTCGATAAAAAACGGATTGCCGCCAACCTTGGTGATAAACGGATCCCGAATCTCCAGGGGAAGCGGGAAACCATTCAGGAGCTGGCGTGACAATCCCTCAGACTCTTCACGTGACAATGCCGTCAGCCTGATCTCGGTCGTATGCGCTTGCAGCTTCCGATCCCGGATAGCCAAGGGCAGCCGGGCGGCGGGGGTATCAGCGTCCGGCCGGGCGGCCACGATGAAAAGAATCGGTGTGCTCGCAGACAGCGGCAACAAATGTTCGAGCAAATCTCCGGACGAGAGGTCTGCCCAATGCCAGTCGTCCAAAACCACCACCGTCGGCTTGATCGTTGCGAGACGCTCCAATACCCGTCGGACACTCCGATAGACCTGATGTCCCATCGCCAACCCGTCGAGATGCTTCACTTGTTCGGCCAGGGCGTCTCCCAGCGGCAGCGCAAGCATCGTTGCAAGGTAAGGCAGAAACTCCTGAGCCTCCTCGATGGAGAACAGCTCTCGCAACCGAGCATCCACTTTGAGGAGGGCTGCGTGGCCATTGTCTTGTTCGCCAATGGCGAAGTAATCGCGCAAGAGCACCAGGAAAGGCCAATAGGTGAGATTTGAACCAAAGGATACCGCATTGCCCGCGAGCCAGCGGCAGTTGTCGGCCTGGGCGATTTTTCGCGCCTCGGCGAGCAGGCGCGATTTGCCCAGCCCGGCTTCGCCCACAATTGCCACAATGCCCCCCACACCGGTGGCCAGCTGACGGAAGGTGCGCTGAAGCGTTTGTGCTTCGATCGTGCGGCCAATCAGCACGGACGCACCGCGGGACCGGGGGTCGCGAGCGCGGGTATCTGCTCCGGCCAATGTGCCGACAACTTGATAAACCGGAATCGCGGCGCTTTTGCCCTTGAACTCGCGAAGTCCAAGTAGGCGGCAATCGACATGGGTGCGCACAGCGCGGGAGGTGCTTTCGCCGATCAGGATCGACCCAGGTTCAGCCAAGGCCTGCAGGCGCGCCGCAACGTTCGTCGTATCGCCCACGGCAGTGTAATCCATCCGCCGGTCGTCGCCCACCCTGCCGGCCACGCTGCGGCTGCGGACGATCGACGCGACGGTGGACCTGGGCGTCTTCTACCCGCTGTTCATCTACCTCGTGGTGGCCGGCACGACCAACGCGGTGA
>JBEHXD010000281.1:0-7168 GCA_048498875.1 Verrucomicrobiota bacterium | reverse complement strand
TCGCCACGCCGGCGTTGATCCCCTCGCAGCAGCCCAGCGCCTGGGGCCTGTTCATCTACCTGCTGTTCCTCTGTGCCGCGGCGCTGAGCGTGGTGCGCGGCGCCTGCGCGAGGCGTTTGCCGGCCAGCGCGGGGGCGTTGACGGCTGACGTCACTTCGCCGTCGTTATAAAGGCAGGCGGCATCCAGGCTGACGGTGGGACCCACGTCGAACCGGGTGCTGAATTCCACGCCCCGCACGCGAATCCGGTCCAGATTCTGCCGTTGCCGGCCAATGCCATCGGCCGGCACAAACCCGACGATCGGAAAGGTGCCGGGACCGTGGGCGAGCGTGACGTTGCCCACGGCATCGCGCAGATCATTCCAAAAGGCATCCGCGGAAAAGGTGAATTTTCCCCGGGTGTAATCAGCCCCGAGATCGACGCTGGTGGCCTGCTCGGTGCGGAGATTGGGGTTTGCCTCGGTAATGACGTTGCCCACCCGGAAAGGCCGGTAGAGTTCGTTGAGCGTGGGGCGACGGAATGAGCGCTGGGCTGAAGCACGGAGACGCAGCTGGGCACTGGCCTGCCAGATGAGACCGGCACTGGGGCTGAACGGCGCGCCGTCGAGGGCGCTATAGTGGTCGTCGCGCAACGATGCCCCGGAGGCGCGATCGGTTTCCCGACGATGGCCATCGCGCTCCTGCCAATAATCGAGACGCAGTCCGACGGTGGCGCGCCAGGCTTCCGCGAGCTGTTGCTCACGCAAGGCAAACAGTCCCGCAAAATTCTGCGTGCCCCCCGCGATGCGCTGCCGCGTGTAACTGCCGTTGGTAAACGTATAATTTTCCCGGGTCTCTCCGTCCACTGTGCGCAGGTCGATGCCCGCACTGGTCCGTGATTTGTCGTCGCTGTTCCAGATGCCGGTCCAGGCTGCGCCATAGGCGGTGGCGGGTACCGCGTACTGGTCGCTCGCCGGAGTTTCGGCGGTGCGGGTGGCATTCACGGAGCTGAAGGTACTCGAGAAGGTTTGGTCCTGTCCGTAGATCGCGGCATTCCAGGCAAACGTGCGGTCGACCCGGACGTTCATTACGGCAGAGCCGAAATTTTCCCGGGAGCGATTGCCTTGATAGGGAGTGCCGTTGCCGCGCTGTTCGTCGAAATGCCGGGCGGTGACCAGCAAATCGGTGTTCGATCCGATCGATTGCTGCCAGCGCGCCGAGTACCATTCGTGCCGGCTCCATGCCGCGATATCGATGGGTCCCCGGTTCTCTTTCGCAACGAGGGGAAATCCGGAAGTGCCGAAATCATCGCCGCTGAGCTGGAGTGTTCCCGGTCCCACGGGCTGCGTGAGCACAAGCTCTTCGTTGTGCGTGGAAAAATCCCCCGCACTCACGGCGACACGATTGTGGGAGGAGGCCAACGGTTCGGTGAGCAGCTGAATCACGCCACCGAGTGCGGCATTGCCCCACGCGGTGGCGCCGCCGCCCCGGACGATTTCCGCCCCGGCCAGGGATTCGCGGGAAATTTTGCTCCACGATACCCAGCCGCCAAAGGGATCATTCAGGGGAATGCCGTCGAGCAGCACCAATGAGCGACTTGCGCCGCTCGGGCCGAGCCCGCGCAAGGAGACGCCCTGGGCCGTCGGATTCGCGGTAAGGCTGTCGCTGCGACGAAACAAACTGAATGCGGGCGAGGCGTGCAGTGCGCTGTCGATTGCCGTCGAGGGCGACGTGCGCAGGTCGGCGGCGGACAAGGCCGTCACCGGAAAAGCGACCTGGGTCGTCGATTCCGCCGTGCGCGACGCGCTCACGACCACGGGGTCGAGCGCAACGGTTTGCGCCGCGAGTGCGCAGGGAAAAAGAAGCAGCAGTGACTGACGAAGAAACATGCGAATGAACTCACGCTGCGTGACGAGCGCAGGTCCGCAACAGCAGACAGATCGCGATGACTTGAATAAGGTGGAACCCGACCTCCGGGCGGGTGGGGGAATTCACGAAGCCAACAAACCCGCCCGGAGGTCGGGTTCCACCTTTTCCTTATCGTTGGGCGGCGACTTGGGCCGGGGTAACCGGGGTTGCGCCGCTGCCGAAATTTTGCCGGATGTACGTGACGACGCCGGAAATTTGCTCGTCAGTCAGCATGGAAAAAGCCGGCATTGCATTCGCGTACTTCGGGCGGTTGGCCGGCAAAACGGCGGCGGGGCCTTTTAATACGACCCGGATCATCTGGGTCGCGTCGCCCTTCACCACCGCGCTGCCGGCGAGGGCGGGCTGCATCTGACCGGCGCCGCGGCCATCCGCCATATGGCAGGCCGCACAGATTTGTTCGTAGAGTGCTTTGCCGGGGGAGTTGACGGCCAGGGCGGCGGTCGCGGGTTTATTTTCAGAAACAACCGGAGGAGCGGAAGCCGCAGGGGTGTTTTCACCCGTGTAAATAATGCGCCAGATACGGCCAGTGTCGGTTTCACTGACATAAAGCGAACCGTCGGGAGCGACCGCCAGTCCGCCCATGCGGAATTTTGAGCCGCGGGCATTGAGCGCGAAAGGTTCATAGGTTCCGAGCGCATTGCCTTTTTCGTCGAAGGGTACAAATGCCACGCGAAACCCTTCCTGCGGACGGGGTGCGCGATTCCACGAGCCGTGGAACGTCATGAAGGCGCCTCCGCGGTATTTGGCCGGAAATTGTTCGCCGTAATAGAACGACATTTGCAGCGGCGCCCAGTGACCGGGAAACGCCACGGCGGGGTCGGGATATTTGCCCGGCTCGGCGCGCTTGCGGCCGTCGCCGCCGTGTTCGGGCGCCAGCATGCGCGCTTTCTTGATCGGATCCCAGTAAGTGTACGGCCAGCCATAATTCGCGCCATCTTCCAGCTTGTGCAGCACTTCGGACACGCGTTCGGCGTTATCCAGTTCGTCGTAGTATTCGGGCGCGATGATGTTGAGCTGGTCGCGGCCCATTTGTGCGACGTAGAAGGCCTGTGCGGCTCGATTCCATGAAATCCCGAGCATGTGGCGGTGGCCGGTGGAAAAATGATAGCCGTCGGCCTGCGTCTGGTTGAGCCTGTCGGGATCGAAGCGCCACCAGCCGCCGTGGGTTTTCAGGAATTCGGTGGGGTCCAGGCTGACCGTGCCTGGCGGGTTGTAGGCCCGGTCGGGATTGCCGAAGGCATTGGAAGGAGAACCGACTTCCACGTAGAGCTGGCCATCGGGACTGAACGCGAAGGATTTGGCGTCGTGCTGGTGCCCGTCCGGCAGGCCGCTGATGACAGTTTCCGGTGCGCCAGTCGGAACCAACTCACCCGCTTTCAGCGGATAGCGGTAAACGGTGTCATTGGTGGAATGATACAGCCAGTTTCCGTGCAACGCGATTCCGGTGCCCCCGCCGGAACCGAACTCATGTTTCTCCTCGAACCGTCCGTCGCCATCGTTGTCGCGCAGTGCGATGATGCCGCCCCGGTAGGTTTTGGCGTAGAGGTCGCCATTGGGCGCGACGGCGAGAAAACGCAATTGGTCGGTATTATTGCCGATCTTGCGTTCGTCGATCAAATGATCGGCGACGATCAACGCGCGAAAACCGGGCGGCAGTTCGAGACCGCCGTTGTCGGGGTCCGGCGCAGGCAGGGCGGCATGAAGTGAAAGAAAAGTGGCGGCAAGAGAGATCGCCATCACCGGGAGGCGCAGCCGGGCGGTGTTAGAAGGACAGGGGAACATGGCCGGAAGGAAGAAGATTTAGGATGGTCGTTCTGTGTCGGGACCGGACACACTTTATCCGGACAAAAGCAGGTGGACAAGGGTTGCATTTGCCGGCAGATGGTCGATTTGTGAGTGAAACCAACCCGCCCATCAAATTCACCTTCGAACAGGCTTTTGCCGCGCGAAAGGGAATTCGCTTCAACCACATGGCGGAACGGATGGTCACCGCGGGGTGCGAGACCCGCACCGTTCCGTCCGACTATCGTCTCGACGGCCTCAAGCGTGGCGAAAGCCGCAAGCAGGCGCGAATCACCTTTCAGGCCACGCTCTCGGGTCATGGGGTGCTGGAAAAAGACGGGCGTCGTTGGAGAGTGGGGCCGGGTCAGGCGTTCTTCGTCGTGATGCCTTCCGCCCACGTTTATTATCTGCCGGAGGATGCCCCGGAATGGACGTTTTACTGGTTTCACTTTGGGCATCCCTACATCGTCGGGCGGATCGAGGCATTGGCGAAACGGCATCCCGCGGTGCTCGACGTGGGCCGCAATTCCGCTTTTCTCCGGCAGAACCTGGCGTTGTTTGAGCGGATTTGCCGCCAGCGTTTCGACGATGAGTTTGACGAGGAGGAAGCGTTGTTCAACTGGCTGTTCAGCTTTGAACGGCACCTGCATTCCCTCGCCTATCCCCAGGCGGACCGGCAGGAGAAACTCGAGGAAGTGCGCGACTACACCCTGGCCAACCTCACCCGTTCCTTCGGAATTGAGGAGATCGCGGTTCGGGCCGGCATGTCGCGCAGCCACTATTGTCACCGCTTCAAGGATACCACGGGACTGACCCCGGCGGCCTATGTCAATGAAGTCCGGCTGGCCGAGGCCTGCCTGCAATTAAGGAGATCGCGAGCCCCGCTGAAAGAGGTGGCCGCGGCGACCGGTTTTGCGGATGCGAATCATTTTTGTAAGGTATTTCGCCGGCATTACCACCTGAGTCCCGGAGCCTATCGCGGACAATTCCGGGAGGGGCGGTAGGCCCGCGCGCGAGCAGGTCCTTCCCGAATTTTCTCACGGCAGGGCCCGGTATCTGAAGTCGCGGAAGCGCACCTCGTCCGAACCGGCGGCAAAAAGTCCGGGGATGATTTTTTTCATGGAGCAAGGGCGGGGCAAGCCGGGGCGGATCGAAGACATCAGTGGGGTTGAAGGCAGGGGCTGCGGGCGATCCTGCCGGGTTAAATTTGGGCTGGAACTCGTTTTTCTTGTTACCAGAAACATCAGCATGGAAACCGGACAACGCTTGGTGACGATGAAAGATCTGGCGGTGAAACTGCGCATGAGCAAGATGACGGTTTCGCGGGCGCTGCGCAATGCCGCGGGCGTGCACGTCAAAACCCGCAAACGCGTGGTCGAAATGGCGGCGCAGATGAATTACCGGCCGGATCCGACACTCGGCGTTCTGAACATGTACCGTCACGGGCGCCGCTCCATGGCAGTTGCGGAAAAAATCGCCTTCGTCACCAATTTCCCCACGGCCGACGGGTGGAAACATTCGATCACGTTCGTACGTTATTTTGAAGGCCTGCGCAAACGGGCCAGGGTTTTGGGCTACGAGGTTGACCCTTTCTGGCTGGGGGCGCCGGGGTTGAGCGGGCACCGGTCTTCCAGCATCCTGCATGGACGCGGCATTCGCGGTCTCATTGTTGGTCCCCTGATGCAGGGGCATTCCGCGCTCGAGTTGAACTGGGATCTGTTCAGTGCGGTGGCCTTGGGACGAAGCCTGCAAAAACCCGCCGTGTCGACCGTGTCGGCCAACCATTTCCAAGCCATGGAACTGGCCTGCACGGAAGTCGCGCGCCGTGGCTACCACCGCCCGGGCTATGCGGTCACGCTGGGCGAGGAAGCCCGCACCACGGGGGTGCAGCGGGCGGCTTTTCGCATGAAGCAGGAGCAATCTCCGGGACCGGTGATTCCGCCCCTGGTGGTCGCGGAGTTTTCCTCGGACGAAATCGCGGCGTGGGCGGAAAAATACCAACCCGATGTGTTGATCAGCAGCGAACAAACCCACTTCGAATTGCTGCGAGCCCGGTTGAAACGGCGCGCGGAGGCGATTTCATTTGTACATCTGAACGTTGATCCCGCCTCGGAGGTGGGCGGAGTGGATCAACGCCACGACCTCGTGGGTGAGAAAGCGGCGGCGCTGCTGCACTTGAAATTGCTTCAGCGCGAAACCGGAGTGCCCGATCCCCAGGAGCTGTTATTGGTCAATTGTGGCTGGAAGGAGGGCCGGGGACGCTGGGCGTTGCGCCGGCTCACGCGACGCTGACGCGACAGGGTTATTTTTGTTTCGCACCCGAAAGCAACAGGGCTCCCGCCAGCACGGCGGGCAGCAGGGCGCAGCTGAGAATGCTCCATTGGGAAAAGCGGGAGTCCGCCAGCAGTGCCAGGATGACAATGGCGGTCGCCACGCCCGCGAGCAAACGTCCCATGAAAATATTCTGCCGGCTTTGATCGTTTCCAATGCCCGGTTCCGGTGGCACAGTCCGATTCAGCAGGGAAAAAAAATCCGCCTGTCGCGCATTTTCCGGGGCGGACGAACGTGCGGGCCAAAACGTGGTGGCGAGGAAGAACAGCGTGGAGACCGGCAGTACGACGAGATTGGTGGCCACAAACGGGTGCTGTGCGAGGTAGTGCACGCCGTCGCGCAAAAAGCCGGGCTCAATCCCCCCGGCGGGCGATGTTGGCAGACAGTGGTAGATTACCAGCGTCAGTGCCGCGGTGAACACCACAGTGGCGCGTGCGGCCCACCACGGTTCTCCGCGGACGAAGAGCCCGAGGAAGAGGGGCAGGGCGACGGGGATGCCGATGTAGGCTCCGACATAAAGAAGCACGTCGAAAAGGGACGTGCCCGAGGCCGAGAGCAGCAGGCAGGTTGCGGCCATGGCACCACCGAGCAGAAAGGTCGTGATCCGGCCGGCGATCACCAATTCCTTTCCGGAGATTTCTGCGGGCCGCCATGATTTGTAGATGTTCTGGGTGAGGGTGCCGGCGTTGACGTTTAACGCCATGCCAACGCTGGAAACGGTCGCGGCGAACATGGAGACCACGACCAGCCCGAGCAACCCGGCGGGGAGAATCCTCGTGCAAACCGTGATGTAGGCCCATTCTCCCGCCTGGCTGGCGGTTTCCCGCGCCGCCAGATCGGGCACGAAAGTGAAGGCGGCGAAGACCGGAATCATCCAGATCAGAGGCATGAAAAGATAACAGATCAACGGAATGAGCGTCGATCTCCGGGCCTCGGCTGCGCTGCGGGCGGGGGCATATTTCGATACGAACAACAGGTTGTTTTTATTGTAGGCCGCGCCCAAAAGGTTGGAGACGATGAATACCCAGTCGTAGGGGCTGCTGCCCGCAGGTTTGAAAATGCTCCAGTGGCCCGGGGGCATATGTGAGAGCAGGGCGGTCCAACCTCCCGCTTTGACGACTGAAAGCAGGGCGACGGTGGTGGTGACG
>JBEHXD010000280.1:0-7191 GCA_048498875.1 Verrucomicrobiota bacterium | reverse complement strand
TGCGACTGCAGTTTGGGGGTCATCAAGATCATGTTTCTGCCAGAACCGTGCCATCAAAAGGTGATTTTTGATGATAAAGTTTACCACTACGCGCAGATCAGGGGGAATTTGAAGTCGTTCCAGGACAGGAGCCGCGAGGGCCACACCGGTTTCGGCATGACCCTGGATTCCGACGCCCTTGCCGATGTCGTGAAGCAGCAGAATCAGATAGAGCAGGGTGGGATTGGCGGTCTTGTGCAGTTCATCGCGGTAACGCGCGGTGATCGGCTCGCTCGCAGTGAAAATGGTGTCGAGTTCGCGCATCGCACTCAGCGTGTGAATGTCCGCGGTGTACCGGTGGTAGTACTCGTGTTGCACCAGGCAGGTCAGCGGTTTGAATTCCGGCAGGAATGCTCCGAGGACCCCGAGTTCGTGCATCAACGCCAGCGGGGTGTGCACCTTGCCCGCCTCTTCGAGCATGGTGCGGAAGCTCAGGTTGGCGTCGGCGGATTCGATCACCTTGTTGTTGATCAGCCGGACCGACGCTCGAATCAGCGCCGCCAAATCGACATCAGGCGCGCAGTCGAGTTGCTGGCAGTGCCGGAAAACGCGGATCAGGCGCACCGGATCCTGGCGGAAAATTTCGTTGCTCTGTGCGGCGAGCTGGCGGCCGCGCAGGATAAATCCGTCGAAGGTCTTGGTGCGCTCGGAACGTCGCGCGAGCAGCATGTTTTTCAGCGAACCCACCAGGCCGGGACCGGAAGTGATCGTCAGGGCGAGTCGCTGTTCGATGATTTTCGAGATGCGATAGATCGCCTGCGCGTGGCGATAATAGTCGTGCATCAGCGCCTCGACCAGTTCGAGCAGCGTCCGTTGCGTGTAACCGAGGTTGGCGGCCAGCTTCGGCTGCGTCTCCAGATTGAGCACATCCGTCGGATGCTTGCTCATGTAATGGAGTTCGTTTCTCACCCGAAGGAGGAAAAGATAGGCGCGTTGAAACTCGCGCAGTTCGGTGGGCTGGAGGTAGTGCTGTTCCGCCAGTTCGTCCATGCGCGAGATGCCGAGTCGGACCTTCGCCATCCACAGGGTATTCTGGTAGTCCCGAAGCCCGCCAACGCCGTTTTTGATGTCCGGCTCCTGCATGAACACCGTGTCGCCATGCTGCACGCGACGCGCGGTCTGGTCGCCCAGCCGGGCCGCGATATAGCCCTTGGGATTATCCTGGAGGTAATGTTTGCGATAAGCGGTCGCGAAATTTTCGTAGAGCGACTCCGTGCCCGCAATCAGCCGTGATTCGAGCAGGGAGGTCTTGGTGCGAATGTCACGACCGGCTTCGGTGAAAACCTCGTTCAGGGTGCGCGTGGAGTGCCCGATTTTCAAACGCAGGTCCCACAGCGGATAGAGAATTTCGTTGGAAAGGTATTCCTGGAATGGAGCCAGCACGCCCTTGGCCCCCGCATCGGGATAGAGGAACATCACGTCGATGTCGCTCAACGGGCTCAACTCGGCGCGGCCGTAGCCACCCAAAGCGATCAAGCATACCGGGGTCGGTGGCTCGCCGTGTTTTTTGCGCCAGGATTCCAGCGCACAGATGAAAAGCTGCCTGAGCAGTCCGTCCACCTTGGCCGCCTGCGCCTGGGCCACTTTCAATCCGGTGTCGCCGGCGTCGTGGCGCAATTTGATCCGTTCACTTTCTGCCGCAAGGTAGGCCTTGCACGCCGCCAGGCGCTGGGCCGGGGTGCTTTCCGCCGTAAAATCCGGCGAGGCAATTGCGGGAGTCTGGGTGGGAACGGTCATTGGACGGTCTAGCTGAGCAGTGCAACTCTCTCGGGGAAAGCTGGAAATCTCCGATTTGCGAATGCTTCGACCATTTTAATAAATCTGGTTGACGAGCAAAACGGGAGTTGAATACTCCGCCTCTCCCACGCGGGAGTAGCTCAGTTGGTAGAGCACCACCTTGCCAAGGTGGACGTCGAGAGTTCGAGTCTCTTCTCCCGCTCCAATTTCAAAAACCGCTGTTCCCCAGCGGTTTTTTTGTTATCTCAGTTCGCGTGAAAGCTTCCGAATTTTTCGCCTTGCCCGCCTCATTGGCCTCTTTTGCGCCTTTTTTCCCCGCCGACGCCGTGCCTTGGGAATGGCTCAAGAAAATCGGGGCGGCATTGGAGTCGGCGAATCTTTCTCCGAGCGACATAAAAGTTCCGCCCGGGGTACATCTGGAGGGCAGGATATGGATTCACCCGACCGTAAAGCTGCCTCCGTTTGCCACGATCATCGGCCCCACTTGGATTGGGGCCAAAACCGAGATTCGTCCCGGTGCGTATATCCGGGGAAATGTGATTGTCGGTGAGAAATGTGTGCTGGGAAACTCCAGCGAATTTAAAAACTGCCTGCTGATGGATAATGTCCAGGTCCCGCACTTCAATTATGTCGGGGATTCCATTCTCGGGAACGGCTCACACCTGGGCGCAGGGGTGATCTGTTCGAATCTCCGGCTGGATCAGGGGCAGATCGTGGTGCGGCTTCCGCAAGGCCCCGCTGAAACCGGGTTGAGGAAGTTTGGCGCGGTGCTGGGCGACAAGGCCGAGGTAGGCTGCAACGCTGTGCTCAATCCCGGTACGCTGCTCGGTCCGCGGGCGTTGATTGCCCCCTGTACCTCTTTTGGCGGTTATCTCCCGGCCAACACCATCGCGCGGGCGCGACAGACGATTACGACTGTCGCTCGTCGCGACTGAAAAACGATCTCGTCAACGAACGGGTTCTCGTTCTCTCCTGTTCCTTCCCATCCCGAGAACGCCAACGATCTGACTCATGCCCCGCATCCTCACAGGAATCACGCCCTCCGGCACCCTGCACATCGGCAACTATTTTGGCGCGATGCGCCCGGCCATCGAACTGCAGGAGGGCAGCGACGCGTTTTATTTTATCGCGGATTATCACTCGATGACGACGATTACCGATGCCCGGAAACGGCTCGAGTACACCCGCGGCATCGCGCTTGACTGGCTCGCCTGCGGACTCGATCCGAAAAAGGCGGTTTTTTGGAGGCAGAGCGATATTCCCGAGGTTTGTGAACTCACCTGGCTGATCGGTTCGCTTGCCCCGATGGGCCTGCTGGAGCGCGCCCACAGCTACAAGGACAAGGTCGCCAAAGGTGTCGACGCCAACTTTGGTCTTTTCGCGTATCCGGTGCTGATGGCGGCGGACATCCTGCTTTTCGACACGAATATTGTGCCGGTTGGCAAGGACCAGAAACAGCACCTCGAGATGACGCGCGACATGGCGATCAAGTTCAACCTCACCTATGGGGAGACGTTCGTCATTCCCGAGGAGCGGATCAGTGAAAGTGTGGCCGTCATTCCCGGACTCGACGGACAGAAGATGTCCAAGAGCTACAATAATACGGTGGAAATTTTCGGGGACGAAAAAGTCCTGCGGAAAAAAATCATGGGCATCGTGATGGACTCGCGCACGCCCGCCGAGCCCAAGCCCGACGCGGACAAGAATCTTGCGATTCAGCTGCTGAAACTTTTCGCCCCCGCTGAGGTGGCCAGCGATTTCGAAAACCGACTGCGCGCTGGCGGATTGGGTTACGGTGATCTGAAGAAAGGACTGTTTGAGCACTACTGGAATTTCTTTGCGCCCTATCGGACCAAGCGTGCCGAGCTCGTCGCGAATCCTGACTACGTGGATCAAGTCCTGCGCGAGGGTGCCGAGCGCGCGCGAGCAGTGGCGGGTAAAGTCATCGCCCGGGCACGGAAGGCGTGCGGTTTGAGGTGATATGAAGGCGTAGGTGGCGAGCTTGCTCGCCACTCGGTCGCCACAAAACAGGTCCTTTCCGACAGTGTATCCGCGTCTCCGGGAGTGTAGGTTGCGAGCTTGCTCGCAACGTGGTGCGCAAGCGCACCACCTACATAATGAAAACGCAAAAACGTGACGGTGGTCCCAATGCTCTACGCAGAGGCCGGGTGACCATTCCGCATGCCGAATATTTCGTTACCGTCTGCTTGCAGCCAAGGCGATCCCTTTTGGTTTCGGAGATCGCTGCGAGTATATTGAAGGAGTTAAAGGATTTGGAACATAACGGTGCCTGGAAGCTGCGCTGTGCTACCGTGATGCCTGATCATGTGCATCTCTTTTTGTGCTTGGCGGGCATCTCACCCTTTCTCAAGCAATCGCGCGACTAAAATTCAAAACCCGAACGTGGGTACGTTCACGCAGCAGTGACTGGCAGGATAATTTCTACGATCATAGAATTCGTGAGGTGGATTCGATTGAGAGCGTTTTCCAGTACATCTATCTTAATCCCTATCAGGCACAGTTGATTTCCAGGAATGAATCTTGGCCGTATTTTTACTGCGAGGCAGAAGACTGGCCGTGGTTCCGAAGTCTTACTGATGACGGTCGACCATTTCCTGAGTGGCTGCAGTAAGTAGGTGGCGAGCTTGCTCGCCACGTAGTGCGCAAGCGCGCCACCTACAGGGCAGACTCGCCTATGCTCTCCCTCAAATCACCGCGTACCGTGGCTCGGGAATCGCGGCGATGTGGCTCATGATGCGCTGGGCGGCGACGTCGTAGCGGGCTTTGCCGGCGCTCGGATCGTCGTACTCGCTCGCGGGAATCGGCTTCCCATACACGATCGTCACGGGCGAACCGAAGCGCGGAAATTTTGCTCCCTTGCCGAAAGCAGCGAATGATCCGTAGACGCGACACGGCACCACAGGAACACCGGTTTTGCAGGCCATCAGACCGACACCGGGTTTGGCTTTTTGCAGCTGGCCGTCTTCCGAGCGGGTCCCTTCCGGAAATAGCACCACCGAACGATTTTCCCTGAGCGCCTGCAACACCCGCTTGATGGCGCCGATGTCACCGGTGTCGCGCTCGACGGGAATCGTTTCCACATTGTCCAGCCACCAGCGCGAAATCCGGCTGTTCCAGAGACTTTTCCGGGCGAAGAAACGCATCTGGCGATAAACCTGGCTTCCCACCAGGGGTGGATCGAGATGACTGGCGTGGTTTGAGGCGATGAGAAATGGGACGTCGGTCGGAAGATTTTCCGTACCCACGACTTCACCACGAAACCACATTTGGTAGACGGTCCACGACAGGTAGTGAAAGAAGCCGAAGAACGGCGTCATCTTCAGGTGATCGGGAGTGAGCGGCATGCGGAAAGATTAGCCACGAAAAGTCACGGGAAGGCACAAAAAGAAGAGGATTCGTGCGACTGCACTTTCTCTTTTTGTGCTTTTTTGTGACTTTTCGTGGCCATTAATCAGTTAAGTTTGGTGCTGATCAACCCGGCCAGTTTATCCACGACCTGTTCGAGTGTAAGGTAGGTCGAATCGATCGCAATGGCACCTTGTGCGCTTTGATTCAGGCGGTGGCTGTCGATCGTGTCGCGTTGCGTGATCGCATCCTGCCGGCCCTCGGCGGCGCGGCGTTTGGCGCGTTCGACCGGATCGGCAAAAAGGAAAAACCGAAAGTCCGCGTCCGGGAAAATTTTGGAACCGATGTCGCGTCCTTCCATTACCAGGCCGCGGAATCCGTGGCGGCGGCCGACCTCCACCTGATCGCGTTGATAGTCGATCAACACTTCGCGCAACTTCGGGATCGCGGCGAAATGCGCCACGTTTTCGTTGACGCTTTTGTCGCGGATTTCATCTCCGGCGGGATGCCCGCCAATGAGCATTTGCGCGGAACGGCCGGCGAGTTGGGTGGAGAACGTCAGCTTGGGGAGTTCGGCCTCAATTGCCGGCAAGTCGGCGGGCTTCAGGCCGCGACGCAACAATTCGGAGGTGAGGTGTCGGTAGAACGAGCCGGTGTCCACGTGCAGCAAATTGAAGCGTTCGGCGAGCGCGCGGGACGTGGACGATTTTCCGGAAGCCGCGCCGCCATCGATGGCGACAATGATGAAAGGGGAGGACGCCATGATTTATCGATGAGACTCCGCTCGCAGGCGGTCCAGTTCGGCAAAGAAATGAGGGAAGGTTTTCGAGCAGCACGCCGGATCTTTGATCGTCAGCCACGGTTGCCCGTTGCCATGCAAATCATGGCAACCAAGGATGCCGAAGCTCATGGCGAAACGGTGATCGTGATAGGTCTCGATTTCGACTCCCGTCTTCAAAGGACGTGGGTGAATTTCGAGGGAGTCTTCCTGTTCGATCACGTGTTGACCGAGCTTTGTGAGTTCACGGGCCATGCCTGCGACACGGTCGGTTTCCTGCTTACGCGTGTGCGCGATACCGCTGATTTTCGTGGGGCCGTCAAGTAAGGGTGAGATCGCCGCGAGTGTGAGGAAAGTGTCGGAAAATCCCCGGAAATCCTGGGTTACATTGCGCAACCGGGCGTCAGGTGACCGGGAGACTGTGATTACCGTGTCGCAAGCCGCATACGGTCCGTTGATTTTCTCGATTATCGTGAGAAATTTTGAGTCACCTTGAAGTCCTTCGCCCGGGGGGTGCAGTGAAGGAATGTTGATTTTGCCGCCGGTTACGAGAGGCAGGGTGAGAAAATAGCTCGCGGCCGTTGCGTCGCATTCGATTTCGTATTCGGCTCCCCAGTAAGGAAACTCCTGCAGCATTCGTTCGGTCATTTCCACGAATGGACGGGCAACAGCGCCACCCTTCAGGCTCACGTTGAGCGGAGCGCCTGCGTGGGGTGCCACCATCAACAGCGCCGAAAGCATCTGGCTGCTCTCCGAGGCGTCGAGTTCCACGTTGCCGCCGGGCAGCCCGGCGGTGCGGAGGGTGAAGGGAAAACTGCGTGAGTCGGCTTTTGCTCCTTGGGATTCCAAAGCCTCGAGCAGCGCGCCGATCGGACGGCGGCGCATCGCTTCATCGCCATCGAAGTGGTATACGCCATCAGGACGCAGACAGACGAACGCTGTGAGAAAACGCGCCGCCGTGCCCGCGTTGCCGATGTGAAGTTTTGCTTCGCGAACGGGAATCTCCCCGCCGCGGCCTTCGACCCGGATGGTCAATGCCGCTTCGTCGGCTTCGACCTTAAAGCCGAGCTGCTGCAGCGCTGCGATCATGATGCGGCTGTCGCGGCTGAATAGCGCGCCGTGCAACAAAGTCGTTCCCCGACCCAGCGCGGCCAGAATCAGCGCGCGGTTGGTGATGCTTTTGGAGCCGGGCAGGGTGACACTGCCGCGCACCGGCCGGGTGAACGCCCGGCGGCACGAGATCGGTCACGTGGTCGGCGCCCGAGGCAAAG